>DATBKA010000656.1:0-1587 GCA_036556105.1 Ilumatobacteraceae bacterium
GGGTCGTCGAGCAGCCCGGTGTCTTCACGCTGCTGGCGTGGAACGAGACAGAAGACCCCGTCGGGATCGTCGCCAAGCTGGTTGGGACGCCGTCAACGGTGGCCGTCGGCGACACGATGTGGGCCAGGTTCCTCGTCGACCTGCTCAGGCACTGGCCAACTGCGTCGACGCACTACGTGCGATCCACGGAGGTGATGAACAGCCTGCGCATGCGCAAGGACACCGAGGAGATTGCCGCCCTTGCCGCGGCGGGATTCGCCGTCGACAAGATCGCCGCCGATCTGCAAGCGGGGCGCATCCCACTGGCCGGTCGCAGCGAGGCCCAGATCAGCGCCGACCTCGGGGCACGGATCATCGCCGAAGGGCACCAACGCGTCAACTTCGCGATCGTGGCCGCCGGCGAGAACGCCGCCTCCCCTCATCACCATTCGGGTGACCGCGTCGTGCAGGAGGGCGAGATCGTGCTGTGCGACTTCGGCGGCACGATGAACGGGTACTGCAGCGACATCACTCGCTGCGTGTTCCTCGGCGACCCACCGGCGGAGGTCGCCGAGGCCTACGCAGTGCTGCACGAAGCGCAACGGGCGGCAGTGCAGGCCGGCACGATCGGCACGCCGTGCGAGGAAGTCGACCGGGTGGCGCGACGGATCATCACCGAAGCGGGCTACGGGCAGTACTTCATGCATCGCACCGGTCACGGGATCGGCATGGAAGAGCACGAGGATCCATACATGGTCGAGGGCAACGCCTTGCCACTCGAGGCCGGGCACGCGTTCAGTGTCGAGCCAGGGATCTACGTCGCCGGGCGATGGGGAATGCGGCTGGAAGACATCGTCATCGCCACCGAGCTCGGTCCGCTGGCCGTCAACGACGCCGACCACGATCTCGTCAGCGTCGCCGGCTGATCCCTCAACGCGTCGCGAACAGCGCCTCGTCCACGGTCGTCGAGTAGGCGCGGAGATCGATCGACACCGCGGCGTCGTCCTGACGGGCCAGCGGGCCACCCGGCAACGCGCAGAACACCGACGTCCCACCGGGCAGCGGCACATCGACGCAGTCGGCCGCCTGCCCGGCGATGTCTTCGGAATGCGCCAGCGGCTCTGCGACGATCGAGGTGGCATCGCGTCGCAACCTTTTGGCGGCGTCGACCGCGAAGAAGGTCGGCGTGACCTGCGTGTCGCTGACCCGCGCCGGGTCGATCGTCGACGAGCACGGCTGCGTCGTGTTGAGCAGGCACGTCTGCTCCGTCTGCCCGGTGATGAGGAAGCGGACGTCACCGATGGTGACCGACCGTCGCTCCCCGTCGACGGCGACCGTGGCCGCGCGACTGGTGTTGCCGTACTTGGTGAGCACGGTGTACTCGGCGGTGTACGGACCGGTGTTGGTCTGGTCGAGCTCGGCGAGCACTTGATCGATCGCCGCGTTGCCGCTCGACTTGCCGGGCGGGAACGGGTCGTCGGCGAGTGACGGGCGCTCGCCGGTGAAGCAACCGGCCAGGGCCGCCGTCATCAACATCAGGGTCAACGTCAGCGTCAGCCCCCGGGTCAGCATCAGCGTCGCCGGCTGATCCCTCAACGCGTCGCGAAC
>DATBKA010000657.1:0-10699 GCA_036556105.1 Ilumatobacteraceae bacterium
GAGACGATGCGATGCTCGCGCGCCATGTCGTGCGCGGTCGCCAACACGTGACCGAGCGGCGGACGGCGCAACACGAATCGGCTCCCGGCGGCGTCGGTCACCGCGTACGTGAGGTTCGAGCGCCCTCCGGCGATCAGGGCGAAGTCATACGGAGGTCGAAAGCCGGCGATGTTGGATGCGAGCCAGGAACTGACTCGGTCGGCGTCGATGCCTTGCACGGAGCGCCACCGTAACGGCGGCTAGCCGGGACGACCGATCCCGACCACCGCGGCCCAGTTGACGACCGCGACCTTGACGACGTCGCCGGGATGCGTGGCGTGAACCATCGAGCCACCACCGATGTACATGCCGACGTGACCGATGGGCGACTTGTAGAAGAGGAGATCGCCGGGTTGGATGTCGGACTGCGACACGTGCGGGATCGACCCGTACTGGGCGCCGGACTGGTGCGGCAGGTAGACGCCCGCCTGACCCCACGCCCACTTGGTGAGGCCGGAGCAGTCGAAGGCCACGCCTGGAGACTCGGCGGCGAACCGATACGGCACGCCGAGCTGGCTCATCGCCGCGTTGACAGCAGTGCCTGCCCGCGACGAGACAGGTGGCGCCGACGGCGCCGGATCGGGTGGCGCCGTCGCCCCTCCGCCAGATCCGCCGCTCGGTGCAGGATCCGGATTTGACGGCGTGGTGCTCGACGCAGGTGTGGCCGTGCCTCCGCCGCGAGGCGTCGAGGTGGCGTTGCTCTGCGGAGCGCTGGCCGCGGCTGCCTCGTCCTTCCGGCGTTGCAGCTCCGCCGCGGCGGCGGCTTCGGCGCGGCGCTCGCGCTCTTGCTCGATCAGGTCGCCGAGCTCGGCTTGGGCCGTGGACAGCTTCTGTTCGAACTCCGTCTGCAGCGTCTGCGCTTCAGCCATCTTCTGGTTCAGCGTGTCGACGAGATCGGCAACCTGCTTCTGCTTGCGGGTCAGCGACGCCTGTTCGCGAGCGAGGTCCTCGGCGATCGCCAGCACGTCGTCGGTGTTGCCCGAGCCGGTGTCGAGGGCGAGCCGGCTGAAGGCATCCTTCTGCTCGGCCTCGGTGTACGCCTGGGCGTTGGAGAACAGCGGGCTCAGCTCGAGGGCGCTGCCGGTGACGTACTTGTCGACGGCGATGTCGCCGAGCACCGAGGACAGCTCGTCGAGGCGGGCCTGTTCCTGGGCGATGCGCGCCTCGGACTCGGCGATCTCCTGATCGAGTTGAGCCTTCTTGTCCTCGGCGGCGGCGTAGTCCTCACCGAGCTGGCCGATGCGGTTCTCGAGGTCGTCGAGCTGTGCTGCGTATTGCTCGACTCGCGCCTTCTGGTCGCCGACGCTGTCAGCGGTGACGATGCTGGCGGTGGAGAGCACGAACCCGGCGGCGATGAGGGCCGCGACGGTCCGACGAAGAGAGCCCCTGCACCGCATGCGCCGGTCAGCCTATCAATTGTTACGAACCTATGTCGAAGTCACTCCGGCTCCCGGCACGGCCGTCATTCCCATTCGATCGGGCCCGGCGGCTTCGAGGTGATGTCGTAGACGACTCGGTTGACTCCGCTGACCTCGTTGATGATCCGGTTCGACATCGTCTCGAGCAAGTCGTACGGCAACCGGGCCCAGTCCGCGGTCATCGCATCGTCGCTGGTCACGGCACGAATGATGATCGGATGGCCGTAGGTGCGCTCGTCGCCCATCACGCCGACGGAGCGGATGTCGGCGAGCACGGCGAAGGCCTGCCACAGCTCGCGTTCGAGGCCGGCACGGCGGATCTCCTCGCGGACGACGGCGTCGGCGTGTTGCAGGATCGCCACCCGCTCCGGCGTCACCTCACCGATGATCCGCACCGCCAGCCCGGGCCCCGGGAACGGTTGTCGCCACACGATCTCGTCGGGCAGGCCGAGCTCGTGCCCGAGCCGGCGGACCTCGTCCTTGAACAGGCTGCGCAGTGGCTCGACGAGCTCCAGCGTCATGTCGTCGGGCAATCCGCCGACGTTGTGGTGACTCTTGATCACCGCCGTCGTGCCGCCACCGCTCTCGACGACATCGGGGTAGAGGGTGCCCTGGACGAGGAAGCGGGCGTCGGTCAACCCACCGGTGTTCTCCTCGAAGACGCGCACGAACAACTCGCCGATGGCCTTGCGCTTCGCCTCCGGGTCGGTGACTCCCGCCAGCCGCTCGAAGAAGCGTTCGCCGGCGTCGACGTGGATCAGCTCGATGCCTTGATGGCGGCGGAACGTCTCCACGATCTGATCGCTCTCGCCGCGGCGCATCAGCCCGGTGTCGACGTAGACGCACGTCAGCTGATGACCGATCGCGTTGTGGACCAGGGCCGCGGCGACGGCCGAGTCGACCCCGCCGCTCAGCCCGCAGATCGCCCGGTGCTCGCCGACCTGAGCCCGCACGGCATCGACCTGCGCATCGATGATCGACTCCATCGTCCAGGTCGGTGCGCAGCCGGCGAGGTCGTGCAGGAAGCGCTGCAGCACGACCATGCCATGCGGCGAGTGGACCACCTCGGGGTGGAACTGCACGCCCCAGACCTTGCGGGTGGCGCTCTCCATCGCCGCCACCGGAGCATCGGCGGTGGAGGCTGTTGCCACGAAGCCGTCCGGTGGGCGGGTGACTGCATCGAAGTGGCTCATCCACACGTCGTGCGTGGCCGGAAGATCGTGCAACAGCGCCGACGGACCGTCGGCAACCTCCAACTTGGCCCGGCCGTACTCGCCGCGCATGCCGCGGCCGACCTCGCCGCCAAGCTGCTGGGCGATCAGCTGGACGCCGTAGCAGATGCCCAGTATGGGGATGCCGAGCTCATAGATCGCCGGGTCGAGCGACGGAGCTCCGTCGACGTGCACGCTCTTCGGCCCGCCGGAGAGGATCAACGCCGCCGGTGGATCGGCGGCCAGCTCGGCGGCCGTGATGCGGTGGGGGACGATCTCGCTGTAGACGTTCAGTTCGCGCACCCGGCGGGCGATCAGCTGGGCGTACTGGGCTCCGAAGTCGATCACCAACACCGTTTCGCTGCGCTGAACCATTGCGGTCGATGGTACGTGGTGAGGTGGTCAACGGTCACGTATGCGCCGCAGATGTGGGCGATCGGCGGCGCGGCTGCGACGATGACCGGGTGAAGCACTGGCTGCGACTGCTCGTCAGCGTGATCGCCGTGGCCGTGGTGGCGATGCCGGCCCATGCCGCAGCGAAGGGCACCGCCCCCAGGACCGTCCCGCCGCCGACGGTCCCGAACGGTCCGGTCGCCACCAACGACCTGGTGCCGAACGACGTCAACAACTGCGTCGGCACCGTCGAGCGCGCCAACTGCGGCAGCAAGGCCCGCGCCGACGGGCACACCTACCTCGTGTTCGGCATCCTGGCGATCGGGCTCGGGTTCATCGCCTGGCGGGTCGGCCGCGGCGTGCGCGCCCGCGACGCGGCACGACAGGCGACCGGCTGACGGCACTACGGTGGCCGGGTGACCCCGGAGGATTTCAAGCGGTACGGCCACCAGCTGATCGACTGGATTGCCGAGCACATCGAGAACATCGAGCAGCACAGCGTCACGTCGGCGGTGAAGCCCGGCGACGTGCGTGCCCAGCTGCCGGAACACCCGCCGGCTGCGCCGGAGAGCTTCGCGGCGGTGATGGACGACACCGATCACGTGATCGTGCCCGGCCTGACGCATTGGCAGCACCCGAGCTTCTTCGCCTACTTCCCCGCCAACTCGTCGTACGCGGCGACGCTCGGCGACCTGCTCAGCACCGGTCTCGGAGTGCAGGGCATGAGTTGGGTGACGGGCCCGGCGTGCACCGAGGTCGAGACGCTGATGCTCGACTGGATGCAGGAGCTGCTCGGCCTGCCGGAACGGTTCCGCTCGACGAGCGCGACGGGCGGCGGCGTCATCCACGGGTCGGCCAGTGAGGCCACCCTCGCGTCGATCCTCGCCGCACGATGGCGGATCACGCAGGGTGCCGTCAACCACGACGGTGACACCACGAGACTGGTCGCCTACGCGACATCGCACGCACACTCGAGCATCGAGAAGGGCCTGCGCATCGCCGGCATCGGCACCGACCGGCTGCGCACCGTGGCGCACGACGAGAACTACGCGATGCGGCCGGAGTCGTTGACGGAACTGATCGCCGCCGACCGTGCCGCGGGGCTGGTGCCGTTCTGGGTCGGGGCGACGCGTGGCACGACGAGCTCGATGGCCTTCGACCCCGCCGCGGAGATCGGTGCGATCGCCGCTGGCGAGGGGATGTGGATGCACGTTGACGGAGCGATGAGCGGGATCGCCGCTCTCGTGCCCGAGCAGCGGTGGGTGAACGACGGGCTCGACCTGGCCGACAGCTATTGCACGAACCCGCACAAGTGGATGGGCGTCACCTTCGACTGCGACCTGTTCTGGACCGCGGACCGGCAGGCACTGCTCGGCGCGCTGAGCATCCTTCCCGAGTACCTGCGCTCGCAGGCCGCGGAGAGCGGAGCGGTCATCGACTACCGCGATTGGCAGGTGCCGCTCGGCCGCCGCTTCCGGTCGTTGAAGCTGTGGTTCCAGCTTCGTCTCGACGGCGTGGAGGTCGTGCAGCAGATGGTCCGCAAGCACATCGGCCTCACCGAGCAGCTCGCCGAGTGGGTCGCCGCCGACGATCGGTTCGAGATCGTCGCCCCGCATCCATTGAACCTCGTCTGCCTGGCCCTGCGTGAGGGGAACGAAGCGACGGATCGACTGATCGAACAGGCCAACGCCACCGGTCACGTGCTGTTCACGCGCACCGTGCTCGACGGCCGGTCGGTGCTGCGCTTCTCGATCGGCGCGATGGCCACCGAGGAACGACACGTCCGCGCCGCGTGGGAACTGCTGCAGTCCGTGATTGACTCCGGCTGACCCCGTTCGGGGCACGACCAACAAGGAGCACGATGAAGCACATCCTCCGAGTAGTCGTCGCGGTCACGATCATGTTGACCGTCGCATCGCCGGCCGCTGCCGGCTCCAACCACTCAGCAGCCAACGACGAGGCGTACGTCGAGCACATCATGTATGCCACGTCGATGCGCGGCTTCCTCGACGAAGTCGGTTCCGACACGTGGTTCGACTGGAGCACCGACTTCTGCTCGGCACCACTCGTCGGCAACACCGGCCGCACCTTCAACTTCACGAACGCGTGTCGCCGGCACGATTTCGGCTACCGCAACCTGCACCTTCTCGACCAGCGCTACGGACGCGGCCACTGGACGAGCAGCAGTCGCAAGCGGGTCGACCAGCAGTTCCTGGAGGACATGCGCGACCACTGCTACGGACGGCGATGGTGGGACGAGCCGACGTGCCTCGCTTGGGCGCAGACCTTCTACTCAGCGGTGCGCGTCGCCGGCAACATGTGACGTGTCACAGTGCGGGTGGCTCGGGGCCTTCGACGCCGAGAGCCACCCGCAACAACTGGTGCAGCACGCGCGCCGTGGCACCCCACACCGTCTCGTCATCGAGCTCGAAGAAGAACATCGGGCGCTGACTCTCGGCGATCGGCCACAGCTCCTCGCGGAACGTGTCGGCGCGCACCAGCTCGGCCAGCGGCACCCAGAAGATCCGCTCCACCTCGTGTGCCGCAGCGTGCAGCACAGGCCGCGCCGCGACCGTGCCCACCACCGGGACGATGTAGTTGCGGGTGACCATCGTCGAGATCGGGTCGAGCCGTCCCATCAAGCGGACCACGTTCGGATCGAGGGCCACCTCCTCGTACGCCTCACGCAACGCCGCCGCTTCGAACGATTCGCCCGGGTCGATCCGCCCGCCCGGAAAGCTGACTTCGCCACGGTGGCTGCTCACCGCTTGCGAGCGCCGCGTCAACAACACCTCGGCGCCGTCGAGCCCGTCGGCGAGCAGCACCAAGACGGCGGAGATGCGGAAGATCGCCTCCGGCGGAGGGTGTTCGGGTGCAGGCCGGGCCGCGACGTTGGCGACGACATCAGTGGCAGTGAGCGGACGAACGAGGTCCGCCCACGGCGGAGTCGCTCCGTGGGCCCAGCCATCGGGGCGTGGGATGCGCTGGCTGCCACCGCGCCGCCACTGCGCCTCAGGCAGAGGGACTCCAGCCCGACTCGATCAGTTGCGCCAGCACCACAGCGAACCCGGCGGTCTTCAGGTTGGCCAGCACCTTGCCGGGTGACTGCTCGCCTCGCTCCCACTCGTCCCAAGCCTTCTGCATCTTGTGGAGGTCAGGAGCGGGGGGAACGAACGACATGAGACGAGGCTACCGATCGTCGCGCTGCCGGCGAACGGCGTTGACCCCGTTGCCGACGAGACGACCGGCGATGCGGCCGATCTCCGTGCTGCGGTCGGCGTCGGCCCCCAGCCCCGGCGACTTGACGCGCATCGCAAAGTTCGTCTGCAGCCACACGAAGGTGTGAACGGCGGCGATGGCAAGGATGGTGACCCGCGTCGATGACTCCAGATCGATCCAGGGCTGCACGCCGGCGATGATCTCACCGGCGAGCACGATGACGTCGACGAACCGATGTGTGCGCCGACCGATCACGCGGAACGCGGCAACCGGGCCGATGGTGATCGCCGAGTGCAGCATCACGACTGCGCCGAGGACGCTGGGGATCACGGGCGTCGGGCTCTGCAGGCCGGAGGCGACAAGCGCGCCGCCGAGGATGTACTCGACGACCTGGTGCATCCAGAACGGGCGCTTCGATCCGTTCGTGCTCTTGACGGCCATGCCGAATGAGCTTACGGTCGGGCACCCGGCGAAAATGCCAAACGGCCTCGGCGGCGACTGATCGCTGCACCGAGGCCGTTGGTTGGGGGGTGATGCGTGTAACGCCTCAGGGCGTCACATCATTCCCATCCCCGGCATTCCTCCGCCCATGCCGCCACCGGCGGGCATGGCCGGCTTCTTCTCCGGCTTGTCGCTGACAAGGCACTCGGTGGTGAGCACCAGCGCGGCAATCGACGCCGCGTTCTGCAAGGCGGCGCGAGTGACCTTGGCCGGGTCGATGATCCCGGCCTTGAAGAGGTCGACCATCTCGCCGGTCGCCGCGTTCATGCCCATCGCGCCCTCGGCCGACTCGACCTGGGGAACGACAACGGCGCCTTCGAGCCCGGCGTTGTCGGCGATCAACCGGCACGGAGCGATCAGTGACTCCCACACCGTGCGCGAGCCGGTCGCCTCGTCGCCGGACAGTGACGTGGTCACGTCGGCGACTGCCTTCCGAGCGCGCACCAGGGCGACGCCGCCTCCGGCCACGACGCCCTCTTCGATAGCGGCGCGAGTTGCCGACACGGCATCCTCGATGCGGTGCTTCTTCTCCTTCAGCTCGACCTCGGTGGCCGCGCCGACCTTGATGACGGCAACACCGCCGGCCAGCTTGGCCAAGCGCTCCTGCAGCTTCTCGCGGTCCCAGTCGCTGTCGGTGTTCTCGATCTCCGCCTTGATCTGGTTGATGCGACCGGCGACGTCGTCGGCAGCACCATCGCCGTCGACGATCGTGGTGTTGTCCTTGGTGATGATGATCCGCTTGGCGCGCCCGAGCAGGTCGAGGGTGATGTTCTCCAGCTTGAGGCCGACCTCTTCGCTGATCACCTGGCCACCAGTGAGCACCGCCATGTCTTGCAGCATCGCCTTGCGACGGTCGCCGAACCCCGGGGCCTTGACGGCGGCAGAGTTGAACGTGCCACGGATCTTGTTGACCACCAGCGTGGCCAGTGCTTCGCCTTCGATGTCTTCGGCGATGATCAACAGCGGTCGCCCGGTCTTCATCACAGCCTCGAGCACCGGCAGCATCGCCTGCACCGTCGAGATCTTGCCGGAGTTGAGGAGGATGTAGGCGTCCTCGAGCACGGCTTCCTGGCGATCGGCATCGGTGACGAAGTACGGCGACGTGTAGCCCTTGTCGAACTGCATGCCTTCGGTGAACTCGAGCTCGGTGCCGAACGTGTTCGACTCTTCGACGGTGACGACGCCGTCCTTGCCGACCTTGTCGATGGCGTTGGCGATCACCTCGCCGATCGAGGCGTCAGCAGCGGAGATCGTGGCGACCGCGGCGATCTGCTCTTTGTCGTCGACTTCCTTGGACTGCGACTTGATCGACTCGACGACGGCGGCGACCGCCTTCTCGATGCCTTTCTTGAGCGCCATCGGGTTGGCGCCGGCGGCGACGTTGCGCATGCCGTGGCTGACCATTGCCTGGGCGAGCACGGTGGCGGTCGTAGTGCCGTCGCCTGCCACGTCGTTGGTCTTCGTCGCTACTTCCTTGACGAGCTGGGCGCCCATGTTCTCGTATGGGTCGTCGAGCTCGACTTCCTTGGCGATCGACACACCGTCATTGGTGATCGTCGGTGCGCCGAACTTCTTGTCGAGCACGACGTTGCGACCCTTCGGCCCGAGCGTGACCTTGACGGTGTCGGCGAGCTTGTTGACACCCGCCTCGAGGGCGCGACGCGCCTCGTCGTCGAACTTCAGTTGCTTTGCCATGTCGTTCGATCAGCTCACTTACCGACGATCGCCAGCACGTCGCGGCTGGTGAGGATCAACAGGTCTTCGCCGTCGACGGTGACTTCGGTGCCGCCGTACTTCGAGTAGAGGACGGTGTCGCCGGCCTTGATGTCGAGGGCGGTGTGTGAGCCCTTGTCGTCGCTCCAGCGGCCGGGACCGACAGCGAGCACTTCGCCTTGCTGCGGCTTCTCCTTGGCGGTGTCGGGGATGACCAGGCCGGACGCAGTGGTCTGCTCGGCCTCGTTGGGGCGGACGACGATGCGGTCATCGAGGGGCTTGAGATTCATGGGTGCTGGCCTCCGTTGGCTGTGGCACTCGGATGTGGGGAGCGTGATTGGTGAGCGTTGAAATGGAGCGTTAGCACTCGGCTACCGCGAGTGCCAATCCTAGGCAACGCCGCCCGCCATTAGCAACCGGGAGGTGAGAGTGCTAACGACCACCCGTGCGCGATACTCGTGCCGTGAGGGCCTCGGGCCTGCAGCCGGGCGACCCGTCGGGGGAAGTCATCGAGCTTCTCGACGACGACATGGATGCCTTCGGCTACCGCGGCCCGACGCCGGTCGCTGACGGCGGCAGTCCGCGGTGGGTCCCGCCGGTGATCGGCCTGGTCCTGACGGGCATGATCGTCTACGTGGTGGTCTCTTCGGTCTCGTCACCTCACCGGCCCGATGCCGCACCCAGCACCACCGCTGTGGAGACGACCGCTCTGACACCTGCGACCACGGTTGCCCCGCTTGCCACGGCACCGTACGTCGCCGCCGAGCCACCGGTCGGCTACGCCCTGATGGGCGCCGAGGATTCGCCGGCCACCACGCAGGAGCTCGGCGGAGACTACGGCTACCAACTGTGGGTCGCGGCGAGCTCTTCGGCGCCGTTCGATTCGTGGTTCTCGATCCGAAGTTGGGGAGGTGGAGGAACCGTCTTCAGCGCCCAGGACGCCTACCGCGTCGACGTCGACGGCCGATCGATCGCCATCGGGCACCGCCCTGGTGGGGTGACGACCGCTGACTTCTCCCTGGACAACAAGCTCGGCGTCACGCTGACCTCGGGGAGCCTTTCGGACGGGAACGTGGTTCGAGTGGCCTCGTCGGTCGTCGACGACGGCACCCATGCGTTGCTCTCCTATCCGGCACTGCTCGACGGTTTCCGCCGGATCAGCACCACACCGCCGCTGCTCGCCATCCGACGCTCCCCCACCGTGCACGCCTACTACGCGAGGAGTGACGACCCCCGTGACAACTTCTCGATCGATGTCGCTCCGCTGGACTTCGACCCCAGTGGGGGCCTTGGTGCTGCGGCCGACCGAATCGTCGCGCTGAGGTACGGCCTGACCCGAACCATGTTGTTCACGGTCTCCGGCTATGCCGCGATCGCCGGGGCGATGGCCGATCAGCCCGACGTGACGGTGGCGACATGGTTGACCGATGACGCCGTCGTCACGCTGACGGCGATGATGCCGATCTCCCGCCTCGTCGCCATCGCCCGCACGGTGCACGAGGTTCCAGGCGACACGTGGCAGGTCATGAAGCAACAGGCTCGTGCCAACCTCGCCGATGCGAACCGCGAGTACCCGTTCCAGGAGCAGCCCTCCCAGGCGGTGTCGTTCGGAACCGACGCCAACGGCACGCGCTGGACCGTCCGCGTCGCCAACGCAACCTTCGGCACCGAGCCACAACTGGCCTGGCACTGGTCGGGGCTGAACGCGACCACCGAGCCATCGAACACGGCGCAGATCCACACCTTCCTCGACCACGACCAGACGTTCGTCGTCGCCGACGCACCACGGGAGATCACGCCCACAGCGACGCTGCGCGTGACGCTGGCCGGTGGCGATCCGGTCGACATCCCGTTCCAAGACCTCGGCCCGGAGTACGACCGAACGTTCGCCGCGTACGCGTTCTCCGAGGCGGGGCCCTACACGGCCGAGGCCCTGTCCGCCGACGGCCGGATCCTGGCCAGCTGGTCGGCGCTGCTGTGAGAGAGCAGCGCTTGCCCGAGGTCATCGAGTTGCTCGACGACGACGCGGGCGCCTTCGGAGAGCAGCCCGGCAGCCTGACGTCGACCGACGGCGGCAGCGGACGCTGGGTCGGGCCGGTCGCCGGCCTGGCCCTCGTCGCCGTGATCGCCTACGGAGTCGTCACGTCAACGTCATCGCACGGTGTGCCGGAGGTCGCTCCGATCCCGACGACCGCCACACCCACA
>DATBKA010000658.1:0-3656 GCA_036556105.1 Ilumatobacteraceae bacterium
ACGACGTGACCACATATCCGCTGCCTGCGGGATTCACCCTCCCGGTCGGCATGAACCCCGTCCACCTGGCGTCCGGGCCGAGCGGTCATGTCGTGGCCGGACGGATCATCGTGTGGGACAGCAACCTCTTCCACAACGTGACGGTCCGCGGGTTGTTGTGGTACTCGCCTGATGGGGACTCGTGGCAACGCATCGACGTGCGCGACCTCGTCGGCGAGGTCAACCTGTCGCTCCATGCGGTGTACGCCATCGATTCGGGATTCGTTGCAGTCGGCGAGATCGGGGGGCCGACGTTCGACGACGGTCCGACGCGCGGGCTCGTGCTGGTCTCGCCGGACGGCCTCACGTGGACGAAGTCGGCGGAACTGGCTCTGCCGTGGTCCGTGCAGCTGAACGGTGTCTCCTTCGAAGGCAGCAACATGCTGATCCAGGGCGTGGAGTACATCTGCGATGCCAGTCCCGGAGCGATGAACTCGTTCTCCCTCGGCGCGCAGAGCCGGCTCTGGTCCTCGACCGATGGTGGCGCGACGTGGGCCGGCGTCGACCTGGCGACGACGGGCGTTGCCGACGACGTGCCCGCACCGCCGGCGGATCCAGGTTCATGCCCGACGTTCTCGGAGCGCAGCGCGTACAACTGGGGATTCGGAATGATCAGTGAGGCGGATGGGACGTTTGCCGTCAGTTCGTCGGATGGGTCGAGGATCTCCACGACCACGGACTTCACCGCGTGGTCGGTCGCCGACGTTCCTTCGGGCGCACCGACCGACGCTGCCACGCAGACCATCGTCGGGCCTCGTCCACAGCGCTTGATCGTCAACTCCGACCAGGGACTGACTCTGCTGTCGCTCGAGCCTCGCCGCGATTCGACCGGAGCGCAGATCGACTACGGTCGCCAGATTTTCGGCTGGTCGAGCAACGACGCTGGCGTTTCGTGGCAGCAACTGCCGACTACTCGACCCTTGACACCGGACCGCGTCGGGACGCTCACGCTGCTGACCGACGGGTCACTGGCGATGATCGCGGCAGCCGCCGACTCCGTCGGGCTGGCTGCCTACCTCTCGGAGGCGGGACCACTCCTCGAGTGGGACACCTGCGTGCCGGCAGCTGGCGTCGATTGCTCGTTCGCCACACTCGACGCGACCGTAGATGTCGCCGGGCTCGACCTCAGCGGCATCGACCTCCGTGGCTCGGATCTCAGCCAAGCGATCTTCGACGGGGCCACACTCACCGGTGCCAAGCTCGACGGAGCAGTGCTGACCGGCGCGTCGTTCGCCGGCGCGAACCTGTCGGGCGTTTCCTTGCGCGGCCTGCAGCTCGGGCTGCTCGACCTCGGAGACGCCGATCTGACCGGAGCCGACCTCAGCGAGGCCACGGTGTCGGCGTCCGTGCTCACCAATCCGACGCTCGCCGCCGCAACGTTGACCGAGGTCAACATCTCCTTCAGCGACGACAGCGATGCCTCCGGAGCATCGCTCGCCGGCGTCAACCTCCGTGGTGCATCCTTCCTCGGCAAGTTCGGTGGACTCAGCAGCATGCGCGGCGCCAACTTCTCGGGTGCTGATCTCCGCGGAGCGTCGTTCAGCTACCTCGACCTCACGGGAGCCGACTTCAGCGGCGCGGACCTCGGCGAACCCTCCTCCACCGACACCGTGGTGTTCGGCACCGACCTCGTCTGCCCGGATGGCGCGGCGCCGACCCCCGGGGCGTTCGGCGCCCCGGCGTGCCGCCTCTGACCCACGAGCGCGACACGACGGTCCGACTCTGAACCCCGGTCGCGACCAGTTGTACGGTGTCTCTTCTTGGAGACCTCGGTCGATCTGACCCAGCGCGAGATGTACGACCTCGCCGTGCGGATCGGCGCGTCGTGGGTGCAGATTCGTCGCGGCGCATCGATGGGCACGCTGCGCGACTACCTCCTCGGCACCGGCGACGAAGCGCTCGAGCAAGGGCAGATGGACTCACTCGACCTGTTGGCCCGCCAGGCCTCGTGGCGGATGAGCGATCTCGCCGAGGCGTTGCGCATCGACCCGTCCACGGCGACGCGCGCCGTTCAACGACTGGTCGGCGCCGGGCTGGCCAAGCGCTGCCCGCACGACGACGACGGCCGGGTCGTGATGGTCGAGGTCACCGCGGCCGGCCTGGCACGTCACGCCGACGTAAACGCCCGCCGGGGTGAGCTGATGGCGCACATGTTGGGAGCGTTCACGCCCGAGGAACGCCCGGTGCTCGCCGACATGCTCGAGCGGTTCGTCGCCGCCGTCGACGAGTTCGTCCAGCGTCTCGGCAAGCAGCACGAGCAACAGGCAGCGGCAACGCCATAATCGAGCGACGGCGCTAGGGTCGCCACGTGGCAGATCGAGCCGAGTTCGCCGAGCAGGCGATGCAATTCGCACCTCAGCTCTACAGCGCCGCGCTCCGCATGACCCGCAACCCGTCCGACGCCGAAGACCTCGTGCAGGAGACGTACCTGCGCGCCTACCGCAGCTTCGACAGCTTCGAAGAGGGCACCAACCTGCGCGCCTGGCTGTTCCGCATCATGACGAACCAGTACATCAACACGTATCGAGCCAAACAGCGCCGCCCGCAGGAGAGCGACCTCGACGATGTCGAAGACCTGTACCTGTACCGCCGCATCGCCAACCTCGGCTCCCTCAGCCGCAGCGCCGAGGACACGTTGTTCGAGCTGTTCACCGACGAGGAGGTGAAGACGGCGCTGGAGGAGCTGCCCGAGGTCTTCCGCGTCCCCGTCCTGCTTGCCGATGTCGAAGGTTTTTCGTACAAGGAGATCGCCGAGATGACCGACGTGCCGATCGGTACCGTGATGTCACGACTCCATCGGGGAAGAAAAGCGATGCACAAGAAGTTGTACGACTTCGCAGAGCGGCGTGGTCTCGTCGCCACCGGTGAGGACGACCAGGTGAAAGAACCGACAAATGGCTGATTGCAACGAGACCCTCCGGGAGCTCGAGGCGTTCCTCGACGGAGCGCTGTCCGACGACGGTCGTCATGCCATCCACGCCCACCTGTCCGGATGCATGGACTGCTTGCAGGCGTTCGACTTCCATTCCGAGCTGCGTACGGTGATCGCCGCCAAGTGCCGCAACGACGAGATGCCACCGACGCTGCTGGCCAAGATCCAGCAGTGCTTCAAGGACGACTTCCAGCCCTGACAAAGTTCCCGCTGGGGGGAAGCGGTCGCTACGCTGGCTCGCATGACAGCGGTCATCTTCCACTACTGGCTCGGCGTCATCCTGCTCGCTGTCTCGATCGTCATGGTCGTCGCCCTGATCGGTGGCTACTTGAAGAAGGTCACCGCACCGCAGCATCCGTCGAAGCGGAATCGCGAAGAATAATCGGTCGAATCGTGCCTGCTCCTGTGTCGCCCATCGATTGGCGACGCGCCGAGCAGGTCGCCATCCGCCTCGCCAACCGGCACCCCGGTCCTGCCGCCGACGGCGCGTTCCTCGAACGCAACGTCGAGGCCCGCGTCCTTCAGCTCGAAGATCAGATCGAGGCCGCCACCGGCCTGTGCTCGGTGAGCGGACCTGCGCACATCACGGTCATCGACCGGCAAGCGTGGATCCGGGCCAACATCGCCACGTTCCGCCACCTGCTCACGCCGTTGCTGGAGGAATGGTCGGCGAAGATGCCCCCCA
>DATBKA010000659.1:0-1756 GCA_036556105.1 Ilumatobacteraceae bacterium
TCAGCGCGCGCCAGTCGGTTGCGTGCGACAGCGCGCGCGCCGCGGCGTTGACCGAGAGCAGGTCGGTGCGGATCAGGCTGTACGCGAGGAGCGCGTTGTTCGCGGCCGTGCCCCGGGCCTTGATCGGGTTCGCCATCCCGCGCTCGACTTCGACGAGCTGCGAGATGATCGAGTTCGTGTCGAGGCCGGTCGCCAGTCCGCCGACTGATGCAATGGGCGACGCCACGCTGCCCTCACTTCTTCGGGTTGGGACCCAGCACCCTCACGGCAACGGCGAACGCGTACGCACGGCGCATGCTTCGTCGCTCCCGCGAGGGGTGGGAGGCCGGAACCTCCCACCACCTCAATCGGACGGAACTGCTGCTACTGGAGGAGCCGCAGGATCGTCTGGGGGGCCGCGTTCGCCTGGGCGAGCATCGCAGTACCCGCTTGCAGGAGGATCTGGGCCCGGGTGAACGTGACCATCTCGGACGCCATGTCCGTGTCACGGATGCGGGACTCCGACGCCGAGAGGTTCTCGGTCGTCACCTGGAGGTTGGCGATCGTCGACTCGAAGCGGTTCTGCGCCGCACCGAGCTGACCACGAAGGCTCGAGACCTCGTCGATCGCGTCGTCGACCAGGTTCTGCGCCGACTCGTACGCCGCCGTGTTGGTGACGTCGACCGACGACAGCGCGGTGAACGCACCGACCGTGCCGCTGGTGATCCGGATGTCCGAGATCGACAGCTCGATCTGGTCGGTCGTCGTGACGTTCGCACCGACCTGGAACACGCCGCCACCGGTGGTGGTCACCGTGGCCGAGTCGGCCGTGAGGATCGACAGGCCCGCGCCGACGTTGGCCGTCGACAGCTTGCCGTCGTCCTCGGTCGTGTTGCGCACGAGCTCGATCGACCACGAGCCACCGCCGAGGTCACGCACGTGCACGTCGACACCGCCGACGAACTCCGTCCCTGCGCTGAGCTCGGTGTCGACGGCGTCCTGCAACTCGGCCTCGTACGAAGCCGCGGTCACATAGGTCCCGGTCGACACCGTGATCGTCACGGACAGGCTGGTCGCCGCGCCCGCGTCGAGGGTCAGGTCGAAGGTGTTGCCGGCGCTGCTGACGCTGATGCCGTTGTCGAAGCCGGTGGCTTCCGACGTGACACGCGCCTGCTGGGCGCCGAAGCTGCCGTTGAGCAGCTTCTGGTTGCCGAACGCGGTCGAGCCGGCGATGCGGTCGATCTCCGAACGCAGCTGGTCGATCTCGTTCTGGGCGGCCTGGCGAGCCGTGCTGTCCGAGGACGCCGTGTTCGCCGACTGGATGATGAGGTCACGGACGCGGTTGAGCATCGAGTGGACCTCGGTCAGGGCGCCTTCTGCGGTCTGCACGACCGAGATGCCGTCCTGGGCGTTGCGGGTGGCCTGCTGGAGACCCGAAACCTGGGCTCGCAGGCTCTGGCTGATGACCAGACCGGCCGCGTCGTCCGCAGCACGGTTGATCCGGTAACCCGACGACAGCTTCTCCAGGGACTTCGCCAACTTGTTGTTCGTGACGGCGAGGTTCCGGAAGGCGTTCATCGCCATGATGTTCTGATTGATGCGCATCGGCGCGTCTCCTCCATGAACCGTGGTGGCCCGATCCGTGGGCCCGGTGTGTGCCGTCGTCGCCGCCCGAGAGCGTCGCCGACAGGTGGTGGATCGGCCCCGGCGCTACGCCGCTGTAGCGCGAAGTTCGGGTGTGACCACGGTCATAAGGAGATGTACAGCCCCTTCCCCC
>DATBKA010000660.1:0-3777 GCA_036556105.1 Ilumatobacteraceae bacterium
CGACACCGCTTACACTGTCCATGGCCGAGAATTGTATCCCAGATGTTGAGAAAGGGAGCGTCACATGGCTGACGAACAACGACCGCGAACACTGGCGGAGAAGGTCTGGGACCGGCACGTCGTCCACTCCGCCCCCGACGAGCCCGATCTGCTGTACATCGACCTCCATCTCGTCCACGAGGTCACCAGCCCGCAGGCGTTCGACGGCCTGCGGCTGTCGGGGCGCGCCGTGCGCCGGCCCGACCTCACCGTGGCCACCGAGGATCACAACGTCCCGACCGCCGACATCGATCAGCCGATCGCCGATCCGATCTCGGCGCGGCAGGTCGAGGTGCTGCGTCAGAACACGGCCGAGTTCGGCATCGTCAGCTACCCGATGGGCGACCCCGGGCAGGGCATCGTCCACGTGATCGCCCCCGAGCAGGGGCGCACGTTGCCGGGCATGACCGTCGTGTGCGGCGATAGCCACACGGCCACGCACGGCGCGTTCGGCGCTCTCGCCTTCGGGATCGGCACCAGTGAGGTGGAGCACGTGCTGGCGACGCAAACCCTGCCGCAGACGCGACCGAAGTGGATGAGCGTCACGGTCGACGGCGACGTGCCCGCCGGCGTGACCGCCAAAGACATCATCCTCGCCGTCATCGGCCAGATCGGCACGGGCGGCGGCATCGGCCACGTCATCGAGTACCGCGGCGCGGCAATCCAGGCCCTGTCGATGGAGGGGCGGATGACCGTGTGCAACATGTCGATCGAAGCGGGAGCGAAGGCCGGGTTGATCGCCCCCGACGAGGTCACGTTTGCCTATCTGCACGGTCGCGCCCACGCCCCGCAGGGTGAGGCTTGGGTCGCAGCACTCGCCGACTGGCGTTCACTGGCCACCGATGAGGACGCCGTCTTCGACAAGGAGGTCGTGATCGACGCCACCACGTTGCGACCGCACGTCACCTGGGGAACGAACCCGGCGCAGGTGACGACGATCGACGGAACCGTTCCGTCGCCGGACGACTTCGCCGACCCGACGACGAAGGAGACCGTCGCCCGCGCGCTCGACTACATGGATCTGCGCGCCGGCACCCGCGTCCGTGACATCAAGGTCGACACGGTCTTCATCGGCAGCTGCACCAACAGCAGGATCGAAGATCTCCGCGCCGCGGCATCGGTGCTGCGCGGGCGAACCGTCACCGTGCCTCGCGTGATGGTGGTGCCGGGCAGCCACGCGGTGAAGGCCCAAGCCGAGGCCGAAGGGCTCCCCGAGGTGTTTCGGGCCGCCGGCGCCGACTGGCGCGAGCCGGGGTGCAGCATGTGCCTGGCGATGAACCCCGACAAGCTGGCGCCGGGCGAGCGCGCCGCCAGCACGAGTAACCGCAACTTCGAAGGCAGGCAAGGCCGCGGCGGACGCACCCACCTCGTCTCCCCCGCCGTGGCTGCCGCCACGGCTGTCGCCGGTCACTTCGCCACCCCCGACGATCTGGCGTGAAGGGAGCCCGCTCATGAAGTCAGTGCATGTCATCTCCGGTCGCGGTGTTCCGCTGCGGCGCAGCGACGTCGACACCGACCAGATCATCCCCGCCGAGTGGTTGAAGCGCGTCGAGCGCACCGGGTTCGAGAAGGGCCTGTTCTCGACGTGGCGCGACGACCGCAACTTCGTGCTCAACGACGAGCGCTACGTCGGTGCCAGCATTCTCGTAGCCGGCCCGAGCTTCGGGGTCGGCTCGTCACGCGAGCATGCCGTGTGGGCGATCCAGCAAGGTGGCTTCGACGCCGTGATCGCGCCGAGCTTCAGCGACATCTTCCGCAACAACTGCGCCAAGAACGGACTCGTTCCCGTCATCGTGCCGGAGGCAACGGTTGAGGCGATCTGGTCGGCGATCGAGGCCGATCCGTCCACCGAGATCACAGTCGACGTCGAACGGCTCAGCATCGAGGTACCGTCCGCGGGCATCTCGGCATCGTTCCCGATGGAAGCGCAGACGCAGCACCGGTTCCTCAACGGTCTCGACGACGTCGGCATCACTCTGACCCACGCCGACGAGATCACCGACTACGAGAAGACACGCCCGGCCTGGCTCCCCTGAACCCTCCCGCTCGTTGCGTTTGACGCCTGGCGCCCCGCTACGGGGCAGCAAACGTCAAACGGTGGAGGTTTCGAACTCGGCCAGGTTGCGCAGCTTCGGGTTGTTGGAGAACACCTCGACGGGAGGAGCGACCTCCAGCCGCAAGGCACGTTGCAGGATCCGCACCTGTGTGTGCTGGTTGTACTCGGCGAGCGTGACCGCCCAACCGTCGCGCCCGGCGCGTGCCGTGCGACCGCTGCGATGCAGGTAGTCCTTGCCGTCCGGCGCCGGCTCGTAGTGGATGACCACGCCGATGTCGTCGACGTCGATGCCGCGAGCCGCGACGTCGGTGGCGACAAGAACGCTGAGCTCGCCATCCGAGAAGCGCCGCAACGCACGTTCCCGGGCGACCTGGGCGAGATCGCCATGGATCGCCATCGCTTGCACGCCGAGATCCTGGAGGGCGCGCTCGACGCGATCGCAGCTGCGCTTGGTCTGGCAGAACACGAGCGTCTTGCCGACCGACGAGGCGATCGCTTGCACCACCTTGTCCTTGTCCATGTGGTGCACGGCGAGGAAGAGGTGGTGCATGGTTCCGACCGTGTCGGTGGCCGAATCGATCGCGACCTCGACCGGATCGGTCATGTAGCGACGGACGAGATGGCCCACATCGCCGTCGAGCGTCGCCGAGAACAGCATCGTCTGATGCTCTGCAGTGACCTTGCGCAGGATCCACTCGACTTGTGGAGTGAAGCCGTCGTCGGCCATGCGGTCGGCCTCGTCGAGCACGACGATCTCGACCTGATCGAGGGCCAACTCGTTCTCCTTCAACAGGTCGATCAGCCGCAGCGGCGTGGCGACGATCACGTCGACGCCACGGTTCAACACGTCGATCTGCTGGTGCCGCGACGCTCCGCCGTACACGGCCAGGACCGTGCGGTTGCACGCGGCAGCGACGGGGGCGAGGACGTCGGCGACCTGGAGGGCCAGTTCTCGCGTCGGCACCAGCACCATCGCCAGCGGCCGCCGCGCGTCGGCCTTGCCGTCGAGCCGGGCGAGCATCGGCACACCGAAGGCGAGTGTCTTGCCGGATCCGGTCTTGGCTCGGCCGCACACGTCGCGGCCGGTCAACGCAACGGGAATTGCTTTGGTCTGGATCGCGAACGGCGCGGCGAACCCGGCTGCGGCGAGGCCCATGTCGATCTCGGTCGGCACGCCGATGTCGACGAACGCGGTGGGCACGTACTCGTCGGGATCGATCGTGAAGGTCGGAGCGGGGGCCGGTTGACGGCCTCGGCGTGGTATCGGTCTGCGGCCGCGACGCCGCGGCGCCCCAGGCGGGCGGGGATGTTCAGGCATTTCGGATACCGAGGGTACCGCCGAAGTCGGCTGGTCCCGGTGCAATCGTCCGCTCGGGCATCGGCAACAATTCCTAGGCATGAAGGTTGCCCTCACCGTCAACGACTTCCTTCGACGTGCCGAGCTGATCTATCCGCAGCGCCAGGCGATCGTCGACGAACCGGTTCAGCCGGCTGAATCGTGGGGCACCATCACCTATGCGGAGATGGCTGCGCGTGCCCGGGCCCAGGCCGCCGCGCTCGACGCGATGGGCATCGAGACCGGCGAGCGAGTGGCGATCGTCAGTCACAACTCGGCACGGTTGTTGACCGCCCTGTTCGGCGTCAGCGGCTCCGGCCGGGTGCTCGTGCCGATCAACTTCAGA
>DATBKA010000661.1:0-4085 GCA_036556105.1 Ilumatobacteraceae bacterium
ATGTCGGGCGCCGTCATATGATGCCCTCGCGCACAGCTGACACATTGGCAACGGTCGAATGGAGAACCGATGAGAATTGGCGCCGTCTTCTCGCAGGCGGACAGCGGCACCGATCCAGCGGCGATCAGGCAGTGGGCGATCGACGCCGAAGCGGCCGGATTCGAACATCTGCTGGCCTATGACCACATCCTCGGCGCCTCGCCCGAGCGCCTCGGCCCGGGGCCGTTCGGCAGCTTCCCGCACGCGCCATACACGTCGGCTCATCAGTTCCACGAGATCCTCGTGCTGTTCAGCCATCTCGCCGCGGTCACGACTCGGATGAGCTTCGTCACCAGCGTGCTCGTGCTGCCGCAGCGGCAGACCGCAGTGGCTGCCAAGCAGATCGCGTCGATCGACCTGCTCAGTGGGGGGCGGATCCGCGTCGCCGTCGGCGTCGGCTGGAACGCCGCCGAGTACGAGGGCCTCGGAGTCGACTTCGCCGATCGCACGGCGTTGCTCGAGGAGCAGATCGACGTTATGAGGCTGCTCTGGTCGCACCCGTTGGTCGACTTCGCAGGCGCGTTCCATCAGCTGCGCGGGCTCGGCATCAACCCGTTGCCCACCCATCCGATCCCGATCCTCATCGGCAGTGGTGCATCCGATGCCGTACTGCGGCGTGTCGCCCGCAAGGCGGATGGCTGGATGCCGCTCCTGATCCCCGGCCTCGACCCGATCGACATCGCCACGGGGGTTGCCAAGCTTCGACAGATCGCTGCAGAGATCGGTCGTGATCCGGCGACGCTCCCGATCCACGGTCGCGTCTATCTGGGTCCGGGCTGGCCGGCGGCCGTCGAGCAGGCGCTCGAACTCGGCTTCTGCGATTGCAGCATCGGCGTCAACCGCCTGGCCAATCCAGGGCTGGCGCACGCCGAGCACTTGGCGCAATTGATCGAAGTCAAGCCGCAGATCGACGCGATCGTGGGTTGAGGTGGACGACGTCATCATCGCCGGAGGTGGCATCGGTGGCCTGACGCTGGCGTTGAGCCTTCACCAGGCCGGCATCGGCGTCGACGTGTTCGAGAGCGTCGAACGTGTTCAAGCGCTCGGCGTCGGCATCAACCTGTTGCCTCACGCGGTGCGCGAGCTCGACGCGCTCGGTCTTGCCGGGGACCTGGCCGCGAATGGGCTCACTCCCTCGACATTGGCCTACTTCACCAAGCGCGGCGAACCGATCTGGGACGAGCCGCGAGGGTTGGCCGCCGGCTACAAGTGGCCGCAGATCTCGATCCATCGCGGCGTGCTGCACCTCGTCCTGCACGAGGCCGCGATTGCGGCGATCGGTGCCGATCGCATCCACACCGCGTGCCATCTCGACCGGTTCGAACAGACCGCTGACGGTGTTGAGGCGACCTTCGTCGACCGGCGGACCGGCGCGGTGTCGGCAGTCGCCAAGGGGGAGATGCTCATCGCCTGCGATGGCATTCACTCTGTCGTGCGGCGCCACTTCTATCCCCACGAGGGCATGCCCAAGTGGAACGGCTCGCTGCTGTGGCGCGGCCTTGCCGAGGGCGCGCCGGTGTTCGACGGTCGCACGATGGTGTGGGCCGGGCACCCGCGACAGAAGTTCGTGCTGTACCCGGTGCTCGATCTGCCCGGCGACCGTCAACAGCTCAACTTCATCGCTGAGCTGCGCACCGATTCGACCGAGCTCCTCGAACGTGAGGACTGGAACCGCTCCGGCGAGCTGGCCGACTTCCTGCCGCAGTTCGCCGACTGGGTCTTTCCGTGGCTCGACGTGCCCTCGCTGATCGCCTCGGCGCCGGGCACCTTCTTGTTCCCGATGGTCGATCGTGACCCCGTCGAGCGTTGGTCGTTCGGTCGGGTCACGTTGCTCGGCGATGCCGCCCATCCGATGTACCCGATCGGCTCCAACGGAGCGTCGCAGGCAATCCTCGATGCGAGAACGCTCACCGGCTGCTTGCGCAGTCATCCCGGCGACGTCGAGCACGCGCTGCAGCGCTACGACGAGGTACGCCGTCCGGCGACCTCTTCGATCGTCATGGCCAACCGTGGTCTCGGTCCGGAACTGCCGATGCAACTCGTCGAGGAGCGGGCGCCGAACGGCTTCGACCGACTGTCGGAGGTGATCACGCCGGAAGAGATCCGTGCGGTCACCGACGGCTACCGGAAGATGGCCGGGTTCTCGTTGCAGCAGCTGGAAGAGCGACCGTCGCTCGCCGACGTGCAGTACTAGAGCGCGTCGCAGAGCGCCAGCATCGCCGCGTCGGTGAGGTCGGCGAGCGAGTAGTCCATCCGCTCCGGCCACGTCGAGAACTTGACGATCACCGCGTCGGCGGGATGATGGATCATCAACATCTGTCCGTTGATCCCGAGGCCGCAGTAGATGCCGGCCACGCTGTCGTACACCCACCAGTAGTCGTGGTAGCAGGCGTTCGGTTGGCCGCGAGCGGGCTGATTCGGCACCGTGTACGCATCGATCAGCTCCTGCGACCTCGTTGTCGGTCGTGCCATCCATTTGGATGGCACGAGTTGCCGCCCGCCGTACTCGCCGCGATGGAGGCACATCAGCCCGAAGCGAGCGAGGTCCTCCAAGGTCGTGCAGATGCCGCCTTCCACGACCGGGAAGCCGGCGCGGTCGACGATGATTTCGGCATCGTCGGCGGCGAGGTGCCGCCAGATGTGCTCTGAGAACAGCTCGGCGAAGGTTCGGCCGGTGGCTTCCGTCATCACCCACGCCAGCACGTCGGGAAGGATCGATCGATACTTGAAGTCGCCCCCGTGACGCGTTGCGTTGGCGACCTGCGAGATCCATTCATACGTATCGGCAGGAATGTCGTCGCGAACCCGGGTCGTGTAGCCAGACACCTGCTCGATGATCCGTCCGTCCGAGTCCGGGTTGGCGTAGTCCTCCTCGTCGAACCTGGTGCCGGCGCGCATGTCGAGCAGGTGCTGGATCGTGCACCCTTCGAACGACGTGCCGCGCAAGCGGTGCACGTAGTCGGGTACGTAGCCGTCGGGGTCGATCACGCCACGGCCGACGAGCACACCGGCCAGCACCGAGGTGAGCGACTTCGAGACCGACATCAGCAGATGCGTGTCGGACGGCGTCATGAACCCGCCGAAACGCTCGTACACGACAGCTCCACGGTGAACGACCATCAGCCCGTCGGTGTACGTCGCCTCGAGCGCCTCTGCCAGCGCCCACGAGCGTCCGGCATGTTGAAACGTGAAGTCGTCGAGTTGGCGAAGCGTGCGGGGGAGTGGCTCGATCGGCCGCGGCGCGCTGCCGATCCGCGCCGTGTGGGCGAGCTCTCGAACGTGGAGGAACCCCCAGCGGTTGTGCGGACCGTCGATCCAGTTCTCCGACGTGACGCCATCTGGCCGCAGCACAGCCTCGCACCCTACATGGGCTCGGCAAACGCATCACTGGGTACAATCCCGCAGTGCTTGCCGAACGACTGAACCGATTGGGCACGGAGACGGCCTTCGCCGTGTCGCTTGCCGCTGCCGAGTGGGCCGCCAAAGGGAACAAGGTCTTCCCCTTTCACCTCGGCGACATCAACCTGCCGACGCCGGGGAACGTCGTCGAGGCGATGAATCGGGCGATCGCCGACGGCAAGACGGGGTACTGCGCGGCAGCAGGGATCACGCCGCTGCGCCAGGCGCTCGCCGACGACGTGTCGATGCGTCGCGGCCTCGCCTATGCCGCCGCCAACGTCGTCGTCCAACCAGGTGGCAAGCCGGTCATCGGTAAGTTCCTGCAAGTCGTGATGAACCCCGGCGACGGCGTGCTGTTCCCATCGCCTGGCTATCCGATCTATGAGAGCCAGATCGAGTACTTCGGCGGCACGGCCCAGCCGTACCGCTACACCCAGACGCCGACCGGTTTTGCGATTGACCTCGACCAGCTGCGCAGCCAGATCACGCCGGCCACGCGCGTCCTGATCTACAACAACCTGCAGAATCCACTCGGCTGCGAGAGCAGCGCCGAGGAGATGGCTGCGATCGCCGACATCGCCTGCCGCAACGACCTGCGCGTCCTCAGTGACGAGGCCTACTTCGAGATGCGCTACTCCGGCACCAGC
>DATBKA010000662.1:0-7432 GCA_036556105.1 Ilumatobacteraceae bacterium
TGCTCGACCTCGACGCCGACCCCGACACGGTCGAAGCACAGTTCGCTGCCGACGACGTGCTCGCCCCGCTCGTGCGCAAGCGACCCGGCCTGCGTTCGCCGGGCCATCCTGATGGCGTCGAGCTGCTGACACGCGCCGTGCTCGGCCAGCAGGTGTCGGTCAAAGGGGCACGCACTCTTGCGGCGCGACTCGTGGCGTCCGTTGGCGAGCCGTTGGCCGCTCCCGTCGACGGGGTGACGCATGTCTTTCCCTCGGCGGAGGCCATCGCCGGCTGCTCGCCGGCCAACCTGGCCATGCCCACCTCTCGCGCCCGGGCACTCATCAACGCCTGCGCGCAACTGGCCGGACGGCACATCGTGATCGATGCCGGCAGCGACCGCGAGGAGATCTCACGTCAACTGCAGGCGCTCCCCGGCATCGGCCCCTGGACAGCGCAGTACGTCGCCCTGCGAGCGCTCGGCGATCCCGACGTGTTCCTGCCGACCGACCTCGGTGTCCGCCACGCTCTCCGCGCCCTGGGCGCCGATTCGACGCCGCGAGCTGCGGCGCGACTCGCCGAGTCGTGGCGACCGTGGCGCTCGTATGCCCTGCACCACCTCTGGGCAACCCTCTGACGCAAGAATGGAGACTGAGATGTACCACACGACCACCATCGACTCGCCGGTCGGCGAGCTGCGCATCATCGCCAGTGAGCGCGGCTTGCGCGCCATCCTGTGGGGCGCCGAAGACGTCGCCCGCATCGCCGCGATCGACGACGGCGACCTCGTCGAGGAGCGCACCCCGTTGCTCGACGAAGCAGTGCGGCAGTTGCAGGAGTACTTCGCCGGTACACGGCGCGACTTCGACCTGCCCCTCGATCCGGCGGGCACGCCGTTCCAGCAGTCGGCCTGGAACGTGCTGCGCACGATTCCGTACGGCAAGACGATGAGCTACGGGGAGCAGGCGCGCCGGCTCGGCGATCCGAACAAGGCCCGCGCCGTCGGCGCCGCCAACGGCAAGAACCCGCTGAGCATCGTCGTGCCCTGCCATCGCGTGGTCGGATCGAGCGGTGAGCTCACCGGGTTCGCCGCAGGCATCGACGTCAAGTCGTGGCTCCTCGACCACGAACGCCAACCGTAATACTGCGGGCTCGTCGTCCGCTTCGCTTCCTCCTCGCGCCGCGTGCGGCTCGTCGCTGGCGCTTCCCTCGCCGCGCCGCGCGAATCGCTTGGGCGCGAGAGGTGCCGCCGGTGGGGAGTTTTCGCGCCCATGCAGCTGCTTGGGCGCGGCGGGTGCCGCCGGTGGGGGGTTTTCGCGCCCATGTACTCGGCGGGTGGACGCCCGGTCGGGCGCGGTGAGATCAGCTGTGACGGGCGCGGGCGCGCTGTTCGCGTCGGGCGCGGGCATCCGCCTGCTTGGCAGCCTTCGCCGCCTTGCGCTTGGCCTTGATGTCGTCGTCGGCCTTCGGTGGCGGCAGCACGCTGATCTCCTCGGGCTCGACCGGTGGCAGGGCCAGCGTCTCGTCGTGCTTCAACAGCCGCGTCAGGGCGACCGATGCCGCCGCCTCACCGGCCACCGAGCCGGCCATCATCAGCCGTACCGTCGCCAAGCCGTGCTTGTCGATCAGCGCTGGGGCGACTTCGAGCAGCTCGTCCTCGGTCGGGTTGTCGGAATGGTCGCCGAGTGCCTCGATGCAGTCGGCGAGGCACTGATCGCTGAGCAGCGTCGTGACCTGCTCGAGCCCGCCGTTGATGCGGCCGCGTGCCGCGGTGGCGCGCATGGCCAGGAGCCGCGTCGCCGAGTCGGTGAAACCGCCTTCGCGAGCCCCGCACACCGAGTCGATCGCCGTGCGATGTTCGTCATCCAGCGCCGCAACGAGCGTTTCCAGCTCCTCGTCGGTCATGGCCGTGAACGCTCGATCGAGCAGCGTCAGGCCTTGCAGGCGGTTCTTCATCTGGTTCATCGGCGTCGAGGCTACCGGTCAGGCAGGAAGGGTCCGGATCTCGATGTAGCGGTCGAGCGGCAGCACATCGGCGATGAACGCCTGCAACGTGGCCGCGGTGATGTCGCCGAGCACCTGCGGCCGATCGCGGAACCGGCTGACCAGCTCCGGGCGGTCAGGGGCGAGGGTCAGCAGGTCGCCGATCGTCTGGTTGTCGAAGTACTGGTACGTGTCGGTCAGCTCGGCGACCGCCGCGTCGAGCTCGTCGGCGTGAGGCCCGTCGGCGCGCAGTTCGGAGATGTCGTCGATCACGAATGCCGACAGCTCGGTGATCCGCTCTGGGTCGCCGGTGACGTTGAGGTAGGACTCGATCAGATGATCGGGCTCGTCGGAGACCGACACGTAAGCAGTCGGCGAGTACGACGCGCCGAGCTCCTCACGGATGTGGTCCGTCAGGCGGATGTTGAGCACGCTTGTCAGCACGTCGGCATACACCTGCTCGGTGTCGCTGTCGGAGGTCGGCGCGCTCCAGTCGAACGTCACCGACCCCTTGTCGCCGGTTCCGGCGCGGACCTCGCGAGTGACGGCACGCGAAGGTGGATCCTGCTGATAGTCCTTGAACTCCTCGCGAGTGCTGTCGCCATCGAGCGTGCCGATGTACCGGCGGGCCAGTTCCTTGCCGTCGGCGAGGTCGAAGTCGCCCGACAAAGCGAACACCCAGTCGCCGGCGTTGCTGAACCGCTGGCGCCACACTCGTTCGATCCCCTCGAGGTCGATCGAGTCCAGCTCTGCTTCCGACGGGATCACCTCGAATCGTGGCTCGGTGCCGTACCGCTCCTCGGAGAAGGCGATGTACGCGGCGAGATCCGGATCGCTCGACGGGTTCTCCACGTACGGTCGCAGCTGGCTGAGCGAGGCGTCGAAAGCGACCGGATCGAACCGCGGCGACGTGAAGAACAGGTGGACCATCTGCAGCAGCAGCTCGAGGTCTTCTCCCGTGGCCGTGCCCACGAACGTCTCGCTCGTCGGGTTGATCGCGGGATACAGCTCGACTTGCGCGTCAGACAAGACGGTGTCGAGCGCCACCGGGTCGAGGTCGCCGATCCCGCTCGTCGTCACGACGGCCACGGCATTGAGCGCATCGGTGACGTCAGCGTCGGCGACGAGTGAGAGACCGCCGGGGCTCGTCGCCGAGAAGTAGATGTCGTTGTCGGCGATGTCGGTGGGGTTGAGCACGAAGCGGGCACCGTTGGCGAACGTCAACATCGTCGGCGTGACGAAGATGCCATCCCCATCGAGCGACTCGTTGTTCGTCTCCTCGACTGGCGCTGGCGGAGTCATCAGCTCTGACGGAACGGCGGCGGTTGCTTCGCGATCGGTGATGTGGAGCGACGGAAGTGCAGCGATCTGGACGAGCACGTCTTCCCGACTCGGAACGTCGGTGGCGGACTCGGGGGCGACGACCAGGACGTGAAGCGCAGCGGCGCTCAACATCTCCTCGTACGCCGTGTTGACCGCCTCGACCGTGACCTCGTCGTAGATCGTGTTGCTGAGTTGGAACTCGGCGTCGGCGTTCGGCACGGGTGTCTTGGTCAAGAAGTGGTCGACGTACCGCGAGGCCAGTTCGAGGTCCTGCACCGTGTCGCTGCCGTCGAGCTGCGCCTGGGCCGCGCCGCGATAGCCGCGCAGGGCGCGGTCGAGCTCCGACTCGTTGAAGCCGAAGCGGCGGACGCGCTCGAACTCGAGAAGGAGCGCGTCGAGCTCGTCTTGCAACTGCGCGATCTCGCCGTCGACGACCACGCTCGGCGCGTCGAGCCAGCGCACGAGACCTTCGTTCGAGGCCGACGCGCTGGTGAACGACGCCGTTCCTCTCGACACGTCGTCACTGAGGCGCGTGGCGATCATGTCGAAGGCAAGCGATTGCAGCGTGTCGCGACGAAGCGATGCAATCGTTCCATCGGCGGCGTAGTCGTGCGGCACCATCACCTCGACCGTCGCAGTCGTCGCGTCGGCATCGCTCAGGATCCACGCATCGGGTGCATCGAACCTGCCCAACGCCGGATCTGAGCGGGTCGCCGTGTCGCCTCGCGGCGTCAGCGATTCGAAGCGGTCGCGAATCTCCGACTCCACTTGATCGACATCGATGTCGCCAACGACGACGATTGCCGCGTTGTCGGGGCGGTACCACGTGTCGTAGAAGCGGCGCAGCAACTCGGATGTCATCGCGTTGATCGCCGCGTCGGTGCCGATCGGGTCATGGCGGTTGTACTCGGAGCTGCCGAGCAGCATGTTCTCGATCGACTTGCCGATCCGGCCGTCGTGGGTCTGGTCGGACTGGCGCCACTCGTCGAGAATGACACCTTTCTCCTTGTCGACCTCATCGGTCGACAGTGTGGCCGCGCTCAACCACTCTCGCAGCACGTCGAGGGCAGCGGTCTCGTTGCCCTCATCCGACATCGGAACGGTCAGCTGATAGACGGTCTCGTCGTAGCTCGTGTAGGCGTTCACGTCGGCGCCGAACTGCATCCCGAAGCCGCGCAACGTGTCCACCAGCTTGTTGGCGGGGAACTGCTCCGTGCCGTTGAACATCATGTGCTCGAGGAAGTGGGCCACGCCGATCTGATCGGCGTCCTCCTGTCCCGACCCGGCATTGATCACCAAGCGCATCTCGGCGCTGCCGCCCGGCCGGTCGTTGGCGCGGATGTAGACGGTCAGTCCGTTGTCGAGGGTGAGCAGCCGCACTTCGGACTCGATCGGGATCTGCTCGGTCTCGACGGTGTCGATCGGCGTGGCCTCGCGCGCGGTGACGCCAGGGTCGGTCGAGCAGGACACGGCGAGTTGGCCGGCGACCAGGACGGCGAGGACAAGCCGTCGCGCCCGTTGCGCCCGCCGCCACCCGTTCGACATCGAGGTGAGCGTACCGGTCGCCGGCCGATCAGAAGACGATCACGGAACGATGCCGGGGATGTCGCCGAAGCCGCGCCAGCCGACGGCTGCGGCGCCGAGCAGCGCTGCGTCACGCCCGAGCGCGGCCGGGATGATTCGTGCGGACGACGAGTACGACAGGCGGGCGCGAGCATCGATCTCGGACTGCGCGGCAGCGAAGAACGGGTCGCCGAAGCCAAGAGCGACGGAGCCGGCAACGACCGCGAGTGGAAGGTCGAGCAGGTTGGCGGTCGACGCCACGGCGCGGCCGACGAGGGTACCGGTGCGGCGGACGACCTCCGGCGACGCGTCGGCGGCCGGTCGACCGGTGATCGCTGCGATCGCTGTTCCCGATACCTCGGCCTCGAGGCAACCGTGCCCTCCACACAGGCACGGGCGGCCCTCCGGCTCGACGACGACATGACCGATGTGACCGGCGTTCCCGCTGTGCCCTTCCAGCAGCCGTCCGTCGAGGACGATGCCGCCACCGATGCCGGTCGACACGACGATGCCGATGTACGCGTCACGGCCGAGCGCCGCCCCGACCCAGCCCTCGCCGAGCGCGACTGCCTTGGCGTCGTTGTCGACGAACACGTCGACGCCAGCGACGTCGCCGAGCCGATCCCGGAGCGGGAAGCGGCGCCACGCCGGGATGTGTAGCGGAGACACCTCGACGCCGCCAGCCAGCATCGGCCCACCGCAGCCGACACCGCAGACCGCCGGCATGCTGGTTGCCCGGGACATCACGGTGCGCACGACGGACGTCACCGCCGCGAACACGACCTCGGCATCATCGGTGCGCGGCGTCGGCACGTGCGCCCGGTCGCGAATTCGTCCGGCGGCATCGACGATCGCCGCGGCCATCTTCGTCCCGCCGACGTCGACAGCGAGGCACGACAATCGTTGGAGGTGCTCCACGGAGCGCCCTCGGCATGATTCGAACATGCGACACACGGTTCCGGAAACCGTTGCTCTATCCCCTGAGCTACGAGGGCGGGATCACAGCGAGGATAGCCATCGATCGCCTCGTGGACGCCTCCGAACCGGCGAAGTCCGGCCCCACGCTTCCGTTGTGGAAGCGTCTTGCCGGAGTTCGCCGGCAAACCGGCCGGTGGCGGCAGCGGCGTCGCAGGTACGATCGACGGTTCATGGCCGATCCGCTCGTCACCGTCGCTGAGCTGCTGGCACCGGCGTTCGCTGCCGTGGCCGGAGTCGCCGGCGGCGTCGACCCGGTCGTGCGGCCGAGCGATCGCGCCGACGCTCAGGCCAACGGCGCGCTGGCGTTGGCCAAGCAGCTCGGGCGCAACCCCCGCGACGTCGCCGCCGACGTCGTCGCCGCCTCCGACCTGGCCGGCAAGGCCACCCTCGAGGTCGCCGGGCCGGGGTTCATCAACGTCACGTTCGACGAGTCGTTCCTGCTCGAGCAGCTCGACCAGTTGACCGGCGACGAGCGACTCGGTGTTCGCCAGGCGGTCCCAACCGAGCGAGTCGTCGTCGACTACTCGGCGCCGAACATCGCCAAGGAGATGCACATCGGTCACCTGCGCACGACCGTCATCGGTGATGCGTTGGTGCGGATGCTCGAGTTCGTCGGCCACACGGTCATTCGCGAGAACCACATCGGCGATTGGGGAACGCCGTTCGGGATGGAGATCGAGCACCTGCTCGACATCGGCGAGACCGACGAAGAGTCAGCGGCGCTGACGCTTGGCGATCTCGACGCCTTCTACAAGCAAGCGCGGGCGAAGTTCGACGCCGGCGAAGCGTTCCAGGAACGGGCCAGGCGCCGGGTCGTGCTGCTGCAGAGCGGCGACCCGGAGACGTTGCGGTTGTGGAAGCTGCTCGTCAACGTGAGCATGTCCCACTTCAACCAGCTCTACCGCAAGATCGGCGTGCTGCTCACCGACGACGACCTCGCCGGCGAGAGCATGTACAACGACCTGCTGTCCGAGGTGGTCGATCGCCTGCGCACCGCCGGACTGCTCGTGCACAGCGAGGGTGCCGATGTGGTGTTCCCGCCCGGCTACACCAACCGCGAGGGCGAGCCGCTGCCGTTGATCGTGCAGAAGCGCGACGGCGGATTCAACTACGGCACCAGCGACCTGGCGTGCGTGCTGGATCGAGTCGAGCGCGTCAAGGCGACGCTGCTGGTCTACGTCGTCGGCGCGCCGCAAGCGCAACACCTCAGCATGGTCTTCGACGTGGCCGCGATGGCCGGCTGGTTGCGACCGCCGGCTCGGGCGGTGCACGTGGCGTTCGGCAACGTGCTCGGCAGCGACCGCAAGATGCTGAAGAGCCGCACCGGCGAACCGGCGCGCTTCGTCGACGTCGTCGACGAAGCGATCGAGCGGGCCACGCAAGCCGTGCGCGACAAGAACCCCGATCTCCCTGCCGACGAGCAGGAGTACGTCGGGCACATCGTCGGCGTCGGCGCCCTGAAGTACGCCGACCTGTCGACCGACCGGATCAAGGATTACGTCTTCGACTGGGATCGCATGCTCGCCTTCGAAGGCGACACAGGCCCGTACCTCCAATACGCGCACGCTCGGATCCGCTCGATCCTGCGCAAAGCCGAGCAGGACGGCG
>DATBKA010000663.1:0-7223 GCA_036556105.1 Ilumatobacteraceae bacterium
CGCGCGGCAGCGCTCGGCCGATGCAACGCTCGACGATCGCCTCGATCACGTGGGGGACGAACTTCTTCGACCTCAACCTCGATGGTTGGGACGACCTCTACTTCGCTGCCGGCAACTTCCAGCAGGCGCCCGGCATACCTGTCGGTGTGCAGCCCAACGAGTTGTTCGTCAACGACGGCTCCGGCACAACGTTCCTCGACGTGAGCTCGGTCAGCGGCGCCGACGACCCCGGCGACTCCAAGGGCGTGTCCTTCGCCGACTACGACGCCGATGGCGACATGGACATGTACGTCACCAACCAGGGTGGCGAGTCGCACCTGTTCCAGAACGCGACCGATCGTGGCGACAACCACTGGCTGGAGGTGGCGACGGTCGGCACGGTCTCCAACCGCGATGGGTGCGGGGCGCGTCTCGTGCTCACCACGTCCTCAGGGCCCATCGTCCGTGAGGTGCTGTGCGGATCCGGAGGCTCGGGATCGGCCAACCAGCGAATCGTTCATTTCGGGCTGGGCGACGATGCCGCCGTGTCGAGCCTCGAGATTCGCTGGCCCTCCGGCACGGCTCAGGTCGTTGCCGGCCGCGACATCAGCGTCGACCAGATCATTACCATCGAGGAGGCGGCAACGTGACGGCAACCGGCAGCACGGAGATCGGCAGCACGGCGATCGCAGACACGGGAGGTCTCAACATGACGACCGACACGACCGACGCACCATCGGTTCTCTCGGTCCGCGGCGTCTCCAAGCGGTACGGCCCGGTCAAGGCCAACGACGACATCTCCATCGAGTTTCGCGCCGGCGAGATCCATGCCTTGCTCGGCGAGAACGGCTCGGGCAAGTCGACCTTGCTCGGCATCGCCAGCGGCACGGTCGTGCCAGATGCCGGTGAGGTCGAGATCGCCGGAAGGCCGTTGACATCCGCCTCCCCGAAAGCGGCCATGGACCTCGGGCTCGGCATGGCCTATCAGACGATGAGTGAAGTGGCCGGCCTGACCGTCGCCCAGAACCTGTATCTGGCCGCACCAGCAGACGTGCGGCCGCGCTGGAGCAACATGGAGGCGTGGGCGGCGGCGCGCCTGCGCGACGCCTCGCTCGACATCAACGCGACCGCCAAGACGGAGTCGTTGTCGATGGCCCAACGGCAGATGCTCGAAGTGGTGCAGGCCTTGCTGTCGGACCCGAAGGTGCTGCTCCTCGACGAGCCGACCACGGCACTCGGCCACGCCGACGTCGATCGGTTGCACATCCTGATCCGTGATCTCGCCGCGCGCGGCATCGGAATCGTCTACGTCAGCCACCGACTGCCGGAGGTGCTCGACGTGGCGAGCAGGGTGACCGTGCTCCGCGACGGCGTCAACCAAGGTTCATACGACGCCGCGGAGATGACCGAAGCAGATGTTGTCGCGTTGATGATCGGCCGGCCGTTGGAGATGGCGTTCCCGGAGAGCCTGGCGACGCCGAGCACGGACGTAGTCCTGAAGGTCAGCCGGCTGCGCGGGCGCAGGTTCGGTCCCGTTGATCTGACCCTCAACCGTGGAGAGATCGTTGGCATTGCCGGCGCTGAAGGAAACGGACAGGTTCAGTTCCTCCGTGCTCTTGCCGGAGTCGAGCCGTCGAACGGTTCGGTTTTGTGTGCAAACAGGAAGGTCGACTTGACCAACCCGCCGGGACCGATTCGCGCCGGCCTCGTGATGCTCAGCGCCGATCGCAAGGCGGAGTCCGTGTTCACCGCACTCGGTGTGCGCGCCAACGCCACCCTGCAAGTGCTACGGCGCTTCGGCCGGTTCGGGTACGTGCGCAGGAAGCGGGAGCGCCAACCCGTTGAGCAACTCGTCGATCGGTTACGGCTGAAGGCAGCATCGATCGAGCAGCCCGCTCAGTATCTCTCCGGCGGCAACCAGCAGAAGGTGGCCCTGCTTCGCCCATTCCTGAGCGGCAACCTCCATGTGATCCTCGCTGACGAACCCACCCAAGGCGTCGATGTCGGGGCGCGCATCGACATCTATCAGGCGTTGCGCGCCAAGGCCGAAGAGGGAACCGCCGTGCTCGTCAAGTCGAGCGACGCGATCGAGCTCGCCGGCCTCTGCGATCGAGTCGTGGTGATGTCACGCGGGCAGATCGTCGACGAGATTCCCAAACACGAGCTCGGCGAACGACGCATCATCGCCGCCATCATCGGTCAGGCATCGCGGCACGGAGGCATCATCGAATGACCAGCCAAACTTCCTTTCGCCAGCGAATGAACATGAGTCGCTGGATGCCCATCCTGGCGATGATCGTCCTCATCTTCATCCTCGGTGGATACACGAACAGCAAGGAGCCGTCGTTCACCTCGGAGTTCAACCTCAACGGTTTGTTCGTGGCGACGATGCCGTTGGCGCTGGCAGCGATGGGGCAATGCAGCGCGTTGATGGTCAAGGCGTTCGACGTGTCGGTCGGAGCCGTAATGACGGTGTGCGTCGTCGCCGCCTCGTACGTGTTGCCCCAGAGCCGGAGCTGGTGGGGCCTCGCCCTCGGGATCCTGTTCGTGATCGCCGTCGCACTGGTCACGGGCGCAGTCAACGTGTTCCTGATCCGCGTCCTGAAGCTGTCGTCGATCATCGCCACACTGGCAACTCTCAGCATCCTGCAGGGCACGTGCCTGTGGCTGCGCGAGCAACCGGCAGGCATCATCAACTCCGGCTTCATCAACACCGCGCTCAAGAGCGTCGGCTTCATGCCGATCGCCTTCATCGTCATCGTCGGAATCGCCATCATCGGCGATGTCTGGATCTATCGCACAGCGGGCGGCCTCGCCGCGCGGGCGATGGGCCTCGACGAGGAATCGGCGAAGCGACGTGGCGTTCGCGTCAATTTTCTGTTCATCCGCGCCTTCTTCACCACAGCGTTCGCGGCCGGTGTCGGCGGGCTGTTCCTCGCCGCCCAGGTTGGCATCGGCGACCCGCAGATCGGCCTCAGCTACACGCTCACGAGCATCGCCGCTGCCGTGCTCGGCGGCGCCAGCTTGTTGGGCGGCCGCGGCTCGTTCATCGGTGCCGTCGTCGGCGCGCTGTTCCTCAACGTGATCATCAACGTGCTGCCGTTTCTCGGGTGGAGTGCCTCGTACGGCCGGATCATGGTCGGGCTGCTGACGTTGATCGCGCTGTCGTTCTACCAAGCACCGGAGTTGATGAAGCGGATCCGCACGGCCATCGCCAACTTCCGACTGGCACGGGCACCGGCCGCTGCCGCGGTGTCGGAGACCGCGTGACGGCTGCACCGTGACACCGGTCGAACGCCTCGTCGAAGTCACGGCGATCAGCGACCTGATCGGTCGCTACTGCATGCTCTTCGACGACCAGGACTGGGCCGGCCTCGCCGAGATCTGGACAGAGGACGCGGCGTTCGTCGTCGAGGAGACAGCCTTCGAACCGCGGGATGCATTGCTCGCCTTCCTGAGCACCTGCCTGCCGCCGGGCTACCAGAGCAAGCACATGATCTCGCCGCCAGTCATCGATCTCTCGCCGGACGGACTGAGGGCGCGGGCCAGTACCGATGTGGTGTGGATCGCCGGCAACTTCGAGAACACGATCGTCGCTCGGTACAACGACGAACTGGTGCGCACCGAATCAGGTTGGCGGATCCGCCGACGCGTCGAGATCCCGATGCAGTACACGCCCGGGCCTCCGCCAATGTCGGACTCGGCCACCGGTGTCAGTGCGCCGACGATGCGCGCCGCCGACCCGCACCACCCCTGACGGGGTCGCCTCGTTCGTCGGGAGCTCTGGTGAGGACATGAATCGACTGCACGTTCATGTGCTCGCAAGAGTTGCAGCGCGTCGATCCCGGGCGTGCTTCGACGGTCAGGGCAGCGGAGCGGAGGCGACCTTGGTCTGGATCATGTGCACGCTCTTCGTCGTGGTCAGGAACAACGTCTTCAGATCTGCGCCGCCGAAGACGACGCTGCCGCAGATCTCGGGGGTGCGGATCGCGCCGATCCGCTCGCCGTCAGTGTTGAGCACCCACACTCCGCCGGGCCCCGACGTCCAGATGTTGCCCCGCTCGTCGCACTCCATGCCGTCGAGGTTGCCCTCGCCCATCTCGCCCTTGCCGATCCCGCCGCGAAACAACCGCTTGTTGCTCAGGCTGCCGTCGTCGGCGACGTCGTAGACCTTGATCTCGGCGCGAGGTGAGTCGTTGATGTAGAGCAGGCTCTCGTCGGGCGAGAAGCACAGCCCGTTCGGCTGATCGAACTCGCCGGGATCGACGACCAACTCGACCGGCCCACCGCCTGGCGGGACGCGATACACGCCTTTGAAGTCCCTGACGAACTCACGCTTGCACCCGATCCAGTCGTTCCACCGCCCGTAGTCGGGATCGGTGAAGTAGATGCTGCCGTCCTTGGCGCGCACGACCACGTCGTTGGGGCTGTTGAGGTAGACGCCCTGGTAGTGCCAGGCGACGAGCTCACGGCGACCGTCGAGGCGGATGCGTGTGAGGCAGCTCGACACCTGCTCGCAGACCAACAGGCTGCCGTCGACGTCGTGGGCCATGCCGTTGCCCTTGAACGTCGGCTCGGCGACGTTCTCCATGCCACCCGCCGCGGTCCACTTCCACCGCGCATCGCCGGGGATGTCGCTGAAGTACAGCGCCTGCTCGCGGCGGTTCCAGACCGGGCCCTCGGTGAACTGATAGCCGTCGCCCAGGAACACGAGCTCGGCGTTCGGATCGATCAGTTCCTCGAACACCGGCGAATCGACTTCGACGATCCCCATCACTTCCCCCAAACTCGGATCAACCTGACGTCCGCTGGATCATATACGATCGAATCGTGGCGGTCGACCCCTCGCCGCTCAGTCGGCTGCGGGTGGCGGACGGTACATCTCGAGCACCGCAGCGTCGATGCCGGCACCGTCGTCGTCGACGTTCTCCATGTACAGACGTCCCCAGACGATCTGCTCACGTTCGATTCCGAAGACGGTCACGCCGCGCATCGCAAACGGGGAGCCATCGACGTGTGTGCCGTGCCAGCGCCACTCTCCGATCTCCACACCGTCATCGCTCGTCGCCGAAGCGAGGAGCTCGGCAGTGAAATCGGGAACACCGGCGAACACGCTCGTCCAGTTCTCGCGGACCTGGGCGCTCCCGTGAAAGGCGCGGCTGGGATGCGCCGGCTGCTCGCTGCGATAGTCCGGGGCGACGCAAGCGACGAAGGCATCGATGTCGTGGGCGTTCATCGCTTGCAGCAATCGGTCTGTCACTCGACCCATCGCCTACACCATGGCACAACTCAGCTCGCGCTCTCCCCCGGCTCACAGATCGCGCACGGCGTCGGCGAGGCGGCGCAGGATCGTGATCGCGCCCGTGTCGGGGCCGTCGACCATCGGCCGGATCTCCGTCACGGGTTGGATGCACACGTGGTCGGCGCCGGCGTCGAGATGATCGCGGATCCGGGAGGCGATCCGCTGCTCGTCGCCCCACGCGACGAGAGCGTCGACGAGCGCGTCGGATCCGCCCCCGGCGAGATCGTTGTCGCCCCAACCCAACCAGCGCAGGTTCTCCACGTAGTTCGGTGCGTTCAGGTAGAAGCTGCCGGTGTGGATCCGCGCCAGGCGTCGCGCCTCCGCAGGGTCGGCCTCGAGCACCACAGCAACCTCGGGGGCCAGCAACTTGTCGGGCCCGAGGATCTGGCGGGCGCGCGCGGTGTGCTCGACGGGAACGAAGTAGGGGTGAGCGCCGTCCGCGGCCGAGGCGGCCAGCTCCAACATCCGCGGCCGCAGCGCGGCGAGCACGACCGGTGCCCGCTCGGCCGGCTCCGGCGAACGCTGCAGTGATTCGGTGGCAGCCATCCCGGCGAGATGGGATTGCATCGCCGCCAGCGGCCGCGCGTAGCGATCGCCGCGCATCTCGACCAGCGGGCGATGGCTGACGCCGAGCCCGGCGATGAACCGGCCAGGGAACGCCTCGCCGATCGTGCGGATCGCCGATGCCGTGTTCAGTGGATCCCGACCCCAGATGCTGGCGATCCCGGTGCCGACCACGATCGACGAGGTCGCCGCGAGCAGCGTCGTCGCCCGCGTGAAGGCCTCCTTCCCGCCAGGTGCCTCGCCGAACCAGAACGCCGTGTAACCGAGCTGCTCGAGCTCGGCGACCATCGCACGGTCGTCGACCGCGGGGCGACCGGAGCCGCCCTGCCAAACCCCGATCCGTCCAAGGCGCATCGCCAGAATCGTATATGAAACACTGTGCTGAAGAGGAGGCGCAGCATGAGCAAGTTCATCCACCTGGTGTTCAGCGATCCGCCGGCCCACGTCACCGACGCCGAGTACAACGCTTGGTACGACGCCCACGTGCAAGAGATCCTCGCCGTCGACGGCTGGGAGTCGGCGACGCGTTACACGATCGAAGCCGTCGTCGATGCCGAGAACACCCGGCCATATCGCTACCTGTCGGTCTACGAGTTGAGCTGCCCGCCCGACGTCGCCGTCGCCAACCTCACCGCCGCCGACATGGGCAATGCCGGCACCTACGTGCACAAGAAGGACGTCGACGAAGGCAAGCTGCCGCTGCCGGATTGGTTCACCGGCATCCACTTCGGATCCTGGAACTGCACGCAGGTCAGCGAGCGGATGACGTTGATCGACAGCGATTGAACGAGCGCCGACGAGCGCCCGTCACCACCCGACACACATCAGCGGAGGAACGCAGATGGCCAGAAACATGTACCTCGTCTTCAGCGAGAAGCCCGATCACATCTCCCTCGACGACTACCACACGTGGTACGCCGCTCATGCGCAGGAGAACATCGAGAGCCCGCGGTTCGTCAGCTCGCAGCGGTTCCGGATCCACGAGGTCGTCAACGGCGTTCACGCCGGCGACGAACAGCACCTCGCGCTCTACGAGTACGACGGCGACATGTCCGAGTGGCGTACCGACCTGACCCGTCGGATCCAGACCGGCGACGTCGTGCTGCCCGACTGGTTCAAGCAGATCAAGTTCCGCAGCTGGGACTGCGAACCCGTCGGTGGTCTGCTCACGCCGCAGTCCCGCTGACGGCACGGCCCGTTCGGCGATTGCTTGGGCGCGACAACCCACCACCGGCGGCACAAGCCGCGCCCATCGACCCCGGTCGGGCGCGGTAGTAGGCCACCGGTGGCACGCGCCGCGCCCAAGTCGTCGCAGGCGTGGGGCTTGTCGCCGGAATCGTTGATCATATATGATCCTCGTGCCTTCGTCCGCGGCGTC
>DATBKA010000664.1:0-2146 GCA_036556105.1 Ilumatobacteraceae bacterium
TGACGGCGACGTCGAGATTCCGCCGCTGTCGCGCTGCTTCGGGAGGTTCGCCTCGCCGCAGTAGCGCGTTCCCGCCGAGCGCGGCTACGACCAGCATGTCACGGAACTGTGGGACGGGCGGCTTGCGTCGTCATCGCTGTACATGGTGCAGGCGGCTCTGCCCGGGTGCCAGGGTCCTTGGTCCCGGCGACTCCCTGGATGCGACGCCGCAGCAACCACCGCCGGGTCTCGTCCGCGCCCCACACGATCAGCGGAAACGGCAGCATCAGGAGCACGACCTCCGTGCTCACGCCGGCGGTGTCGAAGATCTTCTGGAACAGGGGGACATAGGCGATCGCGCCGGCGAACGCGAGTTCGAACGCGATACCCCACAGCAGCATCGGGTTCGTCGCCACACCGACTGACCGCAACGACACGCGCTCGGTGCGAGCTGCGAATGCCGTACCGACCTGACAGAAGACGATGGCCAGAAACGTCGCCGTCGTCGCCTCCAGGTACGTCTCATGGAGGGGTGAGCCGGCTCCGGTCGGCTCCCCGGGGCTCCAGCCCCCGTTCAGCAGCGTGAAGAAGAAGGCTGACATTGCCAGTGCGGCCGAGATGAGACCGACGAAGACCCATGCGCGCAGGAGCATGGGCCGGTCGATGACGCCATGGGACTGTGGCCGCGGCGGATCCTGCATGAGTCCGGGTTCGGCCGGCTCTCTCCCCAACGCGAGCGCGGGCACGATCTCGGTTCCGAGATCGATGGCAAGGATCGCGAGCACCGTCAGCGGCAAGGGCACGGCGCCACCGGAGAGCGCGAACACGAGGAAGGGCACGACCTCGGGAGTCGTGTGGGCGAAGATGTAGAAGACGAATTTCCGGACGTTGGCGTAGACCCTCCGGCCTTCTTCGACGGCGGTTACGACCGTCGCGAAGTTGTCGTCGGTGAGAATCATCGTCGCCGCTTCTCGCGCGACGTCTGTGCCGCTTTGTCCCATCGCAACGCCGATGTCGGCGTTCCGTAGCGCGGGTGCGTCGTTCACGCCGTCGCCGGTCATCGCGACGACATCGCCACGGGAGCGGAGCGCGTCGGCGATGCGGAGCTTGGCTTCGGGTGATGTGCGGGCGAAGACGATCTCGTCCTGAGTGTCGAGCAATTGGTCGAGCTGCGCTTCGCTCATCTCGTCGAGCTCGGCCCCGACGACCGTCGTCAGACCCTTGGCGCCGATTCCGATCTGGCGCGCAAGCTCGGTCGCGGTCAAGGGATGATCGCCGGTGACGACGATGACGCGTATTCCCGCCGAATGGCACTGTGCGACGGCACTCGGAACCTCCGCGCGAGGCGGATCGAACATGGCAACGGTGCCGAGGAGGCAGAGCGACCGTTCGGCATCGGAACGAGACTCGGGCACGCGATCGACGCGCCGTTGAGCGACGGCCAGGATGCGCAGTCCCTTGCTCGCGTCCTGCTCGATCTCGTTGACGATCGACTCTCTGGTTGCGTTCGTCAGCGGTCGTTCGCATCCGTCCTCACCCATCACCGCGCTGCACTTCGGGATCACCGCTTCGGGCGCTCCCTTCGTGTACAACCAGAGTCCGTTCCCCGTGTCGTCGACGGTGGACATCAGCTTGAGCGTCGGATCGAAGTGGAAGTGGCGACGGCGTCGACCCTCGCGTGCGGTGACGTCGACGTCGGCTCCGATCGCTGCAGCGGCGCGCAGCAACGCGAGTTCCGTGGGATCGCCGGTCGGCTCCGTCGAGTCGCCGCCACCCAGGTCTGCGTTGTTGCAGGATGCGGCCGCGACGGCGAGAGCATCGAGTGCACCGTCGCCGTGAGTGCCGACGGTGACATCGTGCGTCATGTCCGTCGTGCCGCCGAGGGTGGCGATCGACACCACTCGCATGCGGTTCGTCGTGAGGGTTCCCGTCTTGTCGGTGCAGATCGCGCTCGTGGACCCGAGGGTCTCCACCGCGCTGAGCCGCTTCACCAGGGCGCCCCGTTGCGCGAGGACACGAACCCCGAGCGCCAGCGCGAGCGTGATCGTCGGAAGCAGTCCCTCGGGGACGTTGGCCACGATCAGTCCGACCGCGAACACCGCTGCATCCGAGAACGGCAGCCCTGCGAGCGTGCCCAGCGGCAAGAAGGCAAGGCCGATCGCCACCG
>DATBKA010000665.1:0-10601 GCA_036556105.1 Ilumatobacteraceae bacterium
CACCTCGGCGACATGATCGAAGGCGGAGGGGATCGCGAGGTCTATGGCGCCGAGAACAAGCGTCATCCCGCCGACTTCGTGCTGTGGAAGCGCGCCAAACCTGGTGAGCCGTCGTGGCCGTCACCGTGGGGCGCCGGTCGCCCCGGATGGCACAGCGAGTGCGTCGTGATGAGCCTCGATCTCCTCGGCGAAGGCTTCGATCTCCATTGCGGTGGGATGGACTTGAAGTTCCCGCATCACGAGAACGAGCGCGCCCAGGCGGTCGCCCTCGGGAAGCGCTTCGCCAATCACTGGATGCACAACGGGTTCGTCGTCGACGCCGAGGGCGAGAAGATGTCGAAGAGCCTCGGCAACGTCTCCAACCTGCTCGATCTGATGGACATCTACGACCCGCGGGCCTATCGCATGCTGCTGTTGCAGTCGCACTACCGCGGCCCGGTCACCGTCGGTCAGGACAACATCGACGCCGCAGTCAACGCCTTGGCCGGCCTCGACTCGTTCGCGGCACGCACGGCCTCGGTGCCGCCGGCCACGGAGGACGCCACAGTGCTCGCCGCGTTCATCGAGCGGATGGACGACGACTTCGACACTCCGGCGGCGACGGCGTTGCTGTTCGACACGGTGCGCCGCGCCAATGCCGCGCTCGACGCCGGCGACGCCAACGCTGGTGCGCTGGTCGCCGCGGTGCACGAGATGTGCACCGCGTTCGGTTTGGTACTCAACGCCGGTGGCGATGTGCCGCCCGAGGTCTCGGCGCGGGCCGCAGCGCTTGATTCGGCACGTGCCGACAAGGACTTCGCGACCGCTGACGCGATTCGTGCCGAGCTGCAGGCCGCCGGTTGGACCGTGGAGACCACGAAGGCGGGCACGACAGTCCGCCGCTGACGAAACACCCGTCAGTTGTCGGCGGAGTACGACGGAACCTTCGGCATGTCGACTTCCAGACTGACCTGCATCGCCGTGGCGATGAAGGCCTCCGCGGCCCGCGACTGCAGCCGGTCGCGGTGCCAGATGATGGCGATCTGCCGCTCGAGCGCCGAACTCAAGCCGCGGATGGCGACGTTGGCATCCGACATCGATCGCTCGACTGTCAATAGCGGCACGATCGCCACGCCGAGCCCGATGGCGACGAGGCGCTGAGTCGTCAGGTTGTCGTCGCTGCGGAACACGAAGTTCGGCGATGCTCCGACGCGGTCGAGCGCACGCGCGGTGCGTATCTCGCACGAGTCGTTGCTGGGCATGGCGATCATCGGTTCGCCCTCGAGGTCGGCGAGGTCGACCACGTCGCGTTCCGCCAGAGGATGGCTTGGCGCCGTGATCAGCACCGAAGGATCGCGGATGAGCTCGACCATTCCGTGTGACTCGGTGAGCGCGGAAACGTCGGCGAAGGCGAGGTCGGCCTGACCGCTGCGGATCAGGCCTTCGATGTGGCTGACGAAGGTCTCGTTGCGAAGTTCGATGTTGATGTTCGGCCAGTCGGCGCGGAAGCGGGCCAGGGTCGGCGGCAGCAGCCGGGCGCTGGCCGATTGGAACGTGCCGACGCGCAGGATCCCGGCGTCACCGGCGGCCATCGCATCGAGGTCGGCTTTCGCCGCGGCGAGGCGGGCGATGATGTGCCCGGCGTGGTCGAGCAAGACCTTGCCCGCCTCGGTGAGCGAGACGGCACGCGGGCCACCGGGCCGATCGACGAGACGATGCCCGACGGCGCGCTCGAGCCCGGAGATCTGCTGGGAGATCGCGCTCTGGGCGTAGCCGAGACGGGCCGCTGCCTGGGAGAACGATCCCGTCTGGGCGACCGCCTCGAGGGCGACGAGGTGGCGGACCTCGACACCGACAGGGAGATCGTATTCAGAGATGGACTTCAGCATTTTTATTGATTTTTCTTATCGATCCAGTTGGTCGATACTAAGTTACATCATCGATCTGAGGAGGTGATCATCCATGGTGGCAGCGTTGATCTTGATCGCACTGCTCGTCGGTGCAATTCTCGCCCCTCGCTACGGGGCCGAATCTCGTCCCGATTTCACCGGGCACCCCGACTGGCGGTCGCGACTCTCCTGATCGTTCCGATCTTCCCGTCCTGCCCCCCGACGCAGGTAGCAAATGTCCCCCATGCGGGGACATTTGCCATTTTCGGGACCACTTCCCCAACGACGGTGGTCAGGTGACCCGATCAGATAAAACGGGGGGTCGTGGCGAAGCGTGGGCGCACTCCGGTGCCGAAGGGGTACTGGACGATCTGGACCACCGTCGCCCTCGATCTGATCGGCTTCGGGATCATCGTGCCGATCCTCGGTCGCTACGCCGAGCGGTTCGGGGCATCGGGACTCACCGTCGGACTGTTGTTCGCCTCGTTCTCCCTGGCCCAGCTGTTGTGTGCCCCGTTGTTGGGGCGGCTCTCCGACCGGATCGGCCGCAAGCCGGTGATCGTCATCTCCCTGCTCGGCACAGCGGCGGGCAGCTTCATCACCGGCGCGGCGGGGGTGCTGTGGCTGCTGTTCGCGGGCCGCATCGTCGACGGAGCCTCCGGCGGCAGTCTGTCGGTCGCCCAGGCTGCGGTTGCCGACATCGCCTCCGAGTCTGAACGCCCGCGTCTGATCGGCATGCTCGGCGCCGCGTTCGGTGTCGGCTTCGTCCTCGGTCCGGCGATCGGCGGGCTGGCGGCACTGGGCGGGCCGCACGTGCCGTTCTACGTGGCCGGGGTCTTGGCGACAGTCAATGCCTTGGCGGCGATCCGTCGCCTGCCGGAGACGCGGCGACCGGGCGAGCGCGGTCACCGGCGCGCCGTCGTGGCCCCGAGTTCGTCGGTGCTCCGCCATCTCGCCCTCGTCGGCTTCATCACCGTGATGGCGTTCACCGCGTTCGAGGCGACGTTCTCGTTGTTCGGCAATCGTCGCTTCGGGCTCACCGAGGCGTCTTCGGCGGCGGTGTTCCTCGGTGTCGGCCTGGTGCTGGTGGCGATCCAGGGCGGTGCGTATGGGCGTCTGGCAGAGCGGTTCGGCACCGAGCGGCTCTTCGCCACCGGATTGGTGCTGCTCGTCGCCGGCCTGGCGGTGACGTCGGTCGCCAAGGTCTGGCCGGTGCTGATCGTCGCCTTGTTGCTGCTGTCGGTCGGCCAAGGCATCGCCTCCCCGTCGATCACGTCGATGGTCACCCAGCACGCGGCAGAAGATCGACGTGGCGAGGCGTTGGGATTCCAGCAGTCGGCGTACGCGATCGCTCGCGTCGTTGGTCCACCTGCGGCTGGCGCCGTGTTCGATCATGTCGGGATCTGGAGTCCATACGTCGGCGGCGCGGTGCTGTGTGCCGCAGCGGTGGCGCTGGTCGTGTCACGGGGGCTCGGCGCCGAGGTACCTCCCGTCGCCAGCATCGGCTGCGAGAATGTTCGGATCCGTGACTGACATGATCGAACACCGCGCCCTCGGCGGGCTCACCGACCTGGAAAGCCGCTGGATCACCGATCCTCGCTCCCACCGCCGCCGGCCGCCCTCGATGGGCTACCAACCCGGGCTCGACGGCCTCCGGGCGATCTCGGTGATCGCCGTGATCTTCTACCACGCCGGCTTCGACTGGATGCACGGAGGGTTCCTCGGTGTCGAGGTGTTCTTCGTCGTCTCCGGCTACCTGATCACGTCGTTGCTCCTGCAAGAGAAAGAGACGACGGGCGGCATCAAGCTCTCCCAGTTCTGGCTGCGCCGCGCCCGTCGATTGCTGCCGGCGCTGTTCGCGGTGCTGATCGCCATTGGTGTCTGGGTGGCGCTGTTCGGTTCGCCACAGCAGCAGTCCGATCTGCATCGCGACTACTTGCCCGGCATCTTCTACTTCGCCAACTGGGGACAGATCGTCGGTGGCGCTCAGTACTTCGGCAACCTCTCGCCGCTGCGTCACCTCTGGAGCCTCGCTGTCGAGGAGCAGTGGTACCTCCTCTGGCCGTTGACGTTCGTGATGCTGACGCGCCGCAGCAGTCGCGCTGCGAAGACTGGCCGCTGGGTGCTCCTCGCCGCGGTCGCAGTGATGGCGCTGACGTTGCTGCTGTCCTCGCCGACCGACCTCACCTCCGATCGCACCAACTTCCTGTACCTCTCCACGCTGACTCGGTCCAGCGGGCTCCTGCTCGGAGCGGGTGCGGCGTTCATCTGGAGACCGTGGAAGGTGCGATCGGCACAGGCCAGTGGCGCCGGCGCGGCGTTGAGTGCAGCGTCGTTCGTCGCGGTCGCACTGTTGATCGCCGCGTTCCACTCGTTCCACCTCACCGATCGTTCGCTGTACCGGTGGCAGCTCGCCAGCGTGTCGCTGCTGTCGCTCGTGGCCATCGCAGTCGTCGTTCATCCGGCGGCGTTGTGGGCCCGTAGCTTCTTCGGATCTCGCCCTCTCGTGGCGATCGGCAAGCGCTCGTACGGCATCTACTTGTGGAGCTGGCCGATCTCAGTCGTGTGCGGTGCGTACGACGGCACGTGGAAGCGATTCATCTGGGCGATGTGCGTGACGGCGGTCGTGTCCGAGTTCTCGTACAACTACATCGAGACGCCGATTCGGCGTGGCGCATTGCGCGAGTGGTTCCACCGTCGCCGCGACGCGGACTGGTCGACGCGGACGATCTGCGGCGCTGTCGTGATCGGGATGATGGGCATCTCGTTGACCGCGTTCTTCTCGCAGGTGCAGCGGTTCGATCGCGCCGCTGGTGGTGAAGACGTGGCCATCGATCTCAGCAAGGTGCAGCCCGTGCAGTCCGCACCGGGAGCGTCGACCGCGTCGGTGCCGGCTGTCACCGACGGTGCCGTCGAATCGGTGCCAGAGCAGACGGCTGGTGCGTCGCCGGCTCCGACGACCGTGGCCGCTCCGGTCTCCACCACTGTGCCTCCGGTGCAGCCGCCAGGCCCGGCTCGTGTCGTGATTGTTGGCGACTCGCAAGCTCACTCGCTGGCAATCAACCTTCCCTCGGGAATCGAGACTGCGTTCACCATCACCGACGGATCGGTCGAAGGCTGCAGTGTGTACGACAACGGCAAGGTTCACTCGCAACGCGCCGGCTTCAACCGGTCGTTCGCCGATTGCGGCGGGTGGGCGCAGCAGTGGGGTGAGGCTGCGGCCGACGCCGATGCGCAGCTCGCCCTCGTCGTGCTCGGGGCGTGGGACGTGTTCGACGTCGAAGTCGACGGACAGATCATCACCTTCGGCACGCCTGCGGCCGACCAACGGTTCATCGACAACCTCGACCTCGGGATCGCTGCCCTTCGCCAGGCCGGCTCGAAGGTGGCGCTACTCGAGGTGCCGTGCATGCGTCCCAAGGACGTCCAGGGCGCTGGCGTGCCCGCCCTTCCCGAGCGCGGCGACGACAACCGGGTTGCCCACCTCAACGAACTGCTCCGCCAGATCGCGGCCGCCGATCCGGCCAACATCGTGTTCGTCAACGGCCCCACCGAGTGGTGCCACGATGCGGCGATCTCGACCGACCTCGGCTATCGGTGGGACGGCGTGCACGTCTACAAACCCGGCGCCAAGCTCATCTATGAGACCATCGCCCCTGCTCTGCTGGCGATTCCGAGGGGTTGACAGGTCGCGGTTACCCGTGGGTATAGTTACCAGAAGGTAACTTACTCAGCGGGAGAGCACATGGCCGAGTTCGCGCTCAACGAAGACCAGCTACAGATCCAGAAGTGGGTCCACGACTTCGCCGAGGACGTCATCCGCCCGGCCGGTCACGAATGGGATGAGCGTGAGGAGTTCCCCTATCCGATCGTCCAGCAAGCGGCGGAGATCGGCCTCTATGGATGGGAGTTCCTGCTCAACACGTTCGGCGATCCGACCGGGTTGACCCTGCCGGTGGCGATCGAGGAGCTGTTCTGGGGTGACGCCGGCATCGGCATGGCGATCATGGGGTCGGCTCTCGCTGCGGCGGGGATCAGCGGCAACGGCACACCCGAGCAGGTGATGGAGTGGATCCCGCAGTGCTATGGCGACGCCAAGGACGTGCGGCTCGGCGCGTTCTGCGTCAGCGAGCCCGACGCCGGTTCCGACGTGTCGTCGTTGCGCACCCGCGCCGTCTACGACGAGGCCACCGACGAGTGGGTCCTCAACGGGACCAAGGCGTGGATCACCAACGGTGGCATCGCCAACGTGCACGTCGTCGTCGCCGCTGTCGATCCCGACCTGAAGGGTCGTGGCCACGCATCGTTCATCGTCCCGCCCGGCACCAAAGGGCTGAGCCAAGGGCTGAAGTACAAGAAGCACGGCATCCGCGCCTCGCACACTGCTGAGGTCGTCCTCGACGACTGCCGCGTCCCCGGCCGTTGCCTGCTCGGTGGCAAGGAGAAGCTCGATGCCAAGCTTGCCCGTGCTCGCGAGCTCGGCCGCACCGGCGACAAGCAGCCGGCGATGTCGACGTTCGAAGCCACTCGTCCCGCAGTCGGTGCACAGGCGCTCGGCATCGCTCGTGCCGCGTACGAGTTCTCCCTCGATTACGCCAAGCACCGCATGGCGTTCGGCAAGCCGATCGTCATGCACCAGGCGATCGCCTTCAAGCTCGCCAACATGGCGGTCGAGATCGATGCGGCCCGGTTGCTGATCTGGCGCGCCGCCTGGCTGGCTCGCAACGGTGGCTTCCAGAACGGCGAAGGCTCGATGAGCAAGTACAAGGCGTCCGAGGTCGCTGTTCGAGTGACCGAGGATGCGATCCAGATCCTCGGCGGCTACGGCTACACCCGCGAGTACCCGGTCGAGCGCTGGCACCGTGACGCCAAGATCCACACGATCTTCGAAGGGACGAGCGAGATCCAGCAGCTGGTGATCGCCAGGGCGATCTCGGGCATGCGCATCGAGTAGCTCGATGTCGCTGGCCGAATTCCAGCGGCTGTTCGCTCGTCCCTACGTGCGACCGGCGCTCAGATCGGTGCGAAATAGCCGACCACGTCGACGACCACGTCAGTGGTGCCGGCGAAGTTGCTGATCGATACAGCGCCACCGGATCCGAGTCCGACCGCGACCAGGTTGGGGATGGTCTCGCCAGCCACGAAGTTGAGGTTCGACGTCGTCGGCGCCGTGGTCCCGTTGGGATACACGGTGACGAAGCCGTCGGCGGTCGGTCCGGTGACCGTGGTGTTGGCGAACACCGCAGTGGCGTCGGCGCGAACACCTGCGAAGCCGCGGATCGTCAGGGGTTGCGGTGTGCCGGCAGCCAGAGGTGTCATGTTCCAGCCTCCGGTCGTTGTGCGCGAGTCGAGTACTCGGCTCGGTGCGACCGAGTGGAAGTAGTCACCCGAGGCAGTGTCGAAGTAGCCGACGACATCGGCGACGACGTCGACTTGCCCTTCTCCGACGGCGAAGGCGATCTCACCGTTGCTCCCGACCTTGGCGACGACCAGGTTGGGGATGGTCTCGCCGGCGAGGAAGTTGAGGTTGGACGCGGTAGGCGCAGCGGCGCCGGCTGGGAACACCGTCAGATGGCTCGGCAGGGTGGGGTTCGTGGCGGTGACGTTGAGCACGACCGCATCAGCCGTCGCCGAGATGCCACCGACACCTTGCACGGCAAGGGTGCGTGGCGTCCCGGCCGCCAGTGGAGCGGACCAACCGCCAGTCCCATCGCGCGAGTCGAGGATGCGTGTCGGCGACATCGTGTTGTACCGGTCACCTGTCGTCGAGTCGAAGTACCCGACGAGATCGGCGATCACATCGACCGAACCCGCACCGACCGCGAAGGAGACCTGTCCACCACTGCTGAGCTTGACGACGACCAGGTTGGGGATCGTCTGGCCGGCAACGAAGTTGAGGTTTGACGCGACGGGCGCCGCGCTGCCCGCCGGATAGACCGTGAGGTAGCTCGGCAGTGTCGGGTTGGTCGCGGTCACGTTGAGCACGACCGCATCCGCGCCTGCAGGAACGCTCAGGCCGGGGCCGGCGAGGGTCAGTGTGCGCGGGCTGCCGGCGTCCAACGTCCCGGACCAGCCGAGTGCCATGCGCGAGTCGAGGACGCGATCTGGCGCCAGCGAGTGGAACTGAGTGCCTGGTCCACCCACAGTTCGTGCCAGACCGGAAGCGACGACCGTTTCCGCTCCGACGGGCGCGGTGCCCGGGTAGGCGGCATCGGGGATCCAGTGCACGGTCTCACCCGACGCGTACTGCTGGTCGACGATGAAACCCTCTGTGCCGTTCTTGCCGTTGTACGTGGTCTGCACCGCTGGCGTCGGCACGGTCACGTTGAAGATGAAGAACTGGGCGCTGTCTGATGCGTTCAGCGGAGCTTTGACTTGCGGGCCGTGCCAGTGCAGCACCTGGTGCCCGCTGTCGGTGAACACCTCACAAGTCCAACCAAGCACGTCCAAGCCGGGCTGGTTCGTGCTGTTGGTCGACACGTTGTTGATCTGCGTCTTGGCTGCACCGCACGACGGGTTCGTCCACCCGGCGGGCACGATCGCCTTGATGTCGACCGTGGTGTCGTCGGAGCCGTTGAACGGAACTGTCTGTTCGAAGGGCACGCGCAAGGTGATCGACACATACGACCCAGGAACGTACGGCGGTGAGGCGTTCGCCGCGCCCGTGCCGCCCGCGGTGTTCGGCGCAAAGGCGAGCGCCGCCGACGAAGGAAAACTGGCGTGCGCCGACGCGCTGTGCGGCGCGAACGCAGCAACTGCGGCGACGGCCAGCGTCGTCGCTGCGATCAGACCGATCGATCGTTTCGAGTCCGTGCGAATTCTCATGGTGTCCCTCTCCTCGGGCGGTCCGACGATGCGTGTCGGACGTGCTTCGAGGCGCTAGTCGCCGAAACGTGACGCGAAGTTCCCGGCGTCGAGGAACTTTTCATGGGCGTGTGTCGACTGGAGTGGCGTATGAGGCGGATGATCCTCCGACTGCTCGCCTTCGCGATCGCACTGTGTTCGGTCCTTGCCGCGTTTCCCGAGCTGGCCTCGGCGCACGCGGTGTTCGTCAACCCACCTGGATCGGTTGCCATCGGCAGCGACGTGACATTGACGATGAACGTGCCCCACGAACGAGAGGAAGGTATCTACAACGTCGATGTGGCCGTTCGCCTGCCGCAGGGCTGGAACGGGGTTTCCTGCCAATCCAAGGCGACCTGGACGTGCTCGATCGCTCCAAGTTCCGGCTACGACGTCGTGCACTTCGCCAAGGACGCCAGTGCCGCGCCAGCCGAGGACGAGACCTTTGTGATGACCGTCCACGCTGGGGGATCTGCCGGAACGGTCAGTTTCCCGACGCTGCAGACCTACAGCACCGGAGAAGTCGTCGGATGGGTGGGAGCGCCCGGGTCGGCCGAGCCCGCACCTGTCCTCCAAGCGGTGGGCGGCGGAGCCGGACCGACCACCACCGTGCTCCCAACGACCACCGCGGTCGCCCCTCCCACGAGCCCGCCACCGCCCACGACAGCGTCACCGAACACGACGTCCGCGGCAACGACGACCGTTGCGCCAACCACGGTCGCGCCGACGACCACCACGTCCGTGGCGAGGTCGACATCGACGTCGTCCACCTCGATCCCGTCCACGACGAGCTCAGTCAGCCCGACGACGGTCGCGACCACAGACACAGCGAGCACGGCAACGACGGCTGCAATCACGGCCGAGCCCATCAGTGCGAGCAGCCAAGGAGATGGCGGCAGCTCGACGTGGGTCATCGGCGTCGTGCTGGCCGTTGTCGCCGCCGGCGCATCCGGCGGCCTGCTCTGGTGGCGCCGCCGAGCCGGCTCCACCGGTGCGTGACACTTCGAGCACCGAGGTAGGCCAACGCGCCACGAGCATTTCTTGTACGACGTGGGAACTGGCCGGCCTCGAGCAGCGACTAGCGGGACAGGGCGAGCGACAAGAAGCCCGAATCACGCAGCAATCGTCCCGTCCGGACCCGCTGCACTGAAGCCAGCGATCTCTCGGAGGTCCTCCCGAGAGGCCGGTTCTCATCGTGCTGGCACCGACCGCCAATCTTCCCGTCCGGGCGGTCGGTGCCGGCGACCGAGTGGGTCAATGCCGGGCGCGCACGGCGAGCCAGGTCGTGATCGGTACGGCGGAGACGAGACCGATCGAACCGACGAGTGAGCGCACGATCTCGGTGGCGATCACCTCGCGGCCGGCGAGGGAGCCGACTGACTGGTTGCCTTGGGTGAACAGCAGCAGCAGGGGAAGTGCGGCCCCGGCGTAGGCGAGGAACAAGGTGTTCACCGTGGAGGAGACGTGGTCGCGACCGATGCTCACGGCTGACCGGTAGAGCTCGCGAGGAGTGAGCTCGGGTTGGGCGTTGTAGAGCTCGGAAACGGCAGAGACCTGGGTGACGGTGACGTCGTCCAACACGCCGAGCGCGCCGATGACGAACCCGGCCAGGACGATGCCTTGGAGGTCGACGTTGACGCCGAGTGAGGTCAGGAACAGGGCGCTCTCGTCGGACAACCCGGTGAGCTTGCTCCAGCTGACCCAGAGCATGGAGAGCAGCGCGGTGAGCGCAAGGCTGGCGAACGTGCCGAGCAGGGCAACCGATGTGTCAAGGTTCAGACCGTGAGCCAGATAGAGCGCGATGAACGCGATGATCGAGGCGGAAACGATGGCGACCATCACCGGGCTGTGACCGTCGAGGATCGATGGCAGCAAGAAGGCGACAACCAC
>DATBKA010000666.1:0-2113 GCA_036556105.1 Ilumatobacteraceae bacterium
AGATGTGCACGGCATTCCGTAGCGAGTAACGATGTCGCCCGGTTCCAGCAATCCCGATCGATGGCTGATCACGCCGTCAAGCGTCACCTGTCGAGCGAGGTCACCGATGAGATGAATCGAGCCCTCGTCCCGAGGTACACCACCGAGGAGCGCCAACGCGGTGAAATGCGATGCGGCGACTCCTTCGCCACAGGACAACAGGACCGCACGAATAGCTTGTCGCCACGTGAGGGGAGCTCCGTTGACAACCGAGACTCCTCGACGGATCAATCGCAGTCGTCCACTCTCACGATCGCGTCGTCGCTGCTTCTCGGTTCGCCCGTCAGCCTTGGCCACCTTGTCCGTGATGAGCCCGTCGTGCCGTTCAGCCCAGCGAAATCGATCCATGATCGGCTCCCTTCTTGCCGCGTTTGAGAACTCGCCGCCCTCAGACGGGCCGGAAGTTCACAAACGCATCGGGTTTGGCTTTGTGGGGGAGGTCGCTGGAGGACCGGACTGTATCGGCGGGTCAGGCCTTCGGGGGCAGGGTGCGGATGCCGAGCTCGGTGAGTTGCTTGGCGTCGACCGGGGTTGGGGCGTTGGTCATCGGATCCATGCCGGACTGCGTCTTCGGGAAGGCGATGACCTCACGGATGTTCTCCTCGCCGGCGAGGATCGCCACGAGACGATCGATCCCGAAGGCGAAACCACCGTGCGGGGGCGCGCCGTAGCGGAACGGGTTGAGGAAGAAGCCGAAGCGCTTATTGGCCTCTTCGTCGCTGATCCCGAGCAGGCGGAAGATCCGGCTCTGCAGCTCGTGCTGATGGATTCGGATCGAGCCGGAGCCGAGCTCCCAACCGTTGAGCACGAGGTCGTACGCCTGGCTGCGCACCTTCAGCGGGTCGGACTCCAACAGGTGCACGTCGTCGGGGTGCGGTTGCGTGAACGGATGATGACCCGGCTTGGGGCGCCCGCTGGCCTCGTCGACGCCGACGAACAGCGGGAAGTCGACGACCCACAGATACCGGTACGGGCCCTCGTGGACCGGCGGGCGACCGATCTCGTTGCGCAGCGTGCCCAGCGCCTCGCACGCAACCGACCACTCGTCGGCGACGATCAGCAGCAAGTCGCCGGCTTGGGCCCCCAGCCGTTCGACCACCGCCGCCTGCTCCCCCGCCGACAAGAACTTGACGACCGGCGACTCCAGCTCGCCATCGGCTCCCACCTTCAACCACACCAGGCCCTTGGCGCCCATCGACTTGATCTTGTCGGTCAACGCGTCGAGCTTGTTGCGCCCGAAGTCGTGGGCCTTGCCCGAAGCGTTGATGCCCTTGATGGTCGACGCCGCGGCGAACGCCTTGAAACCGGTCGCGGCGAACACGTCGGTGAGGTCGACGAGCTCCATCCCGAAACGCAAGTCGGGCTTGTCGGTGCCGAACTGATCCATCGCCTGATGCCAGGTCATCTTGACGATCTCGCCCGGCTCCTGCCCGGCGGACCGCGCCGCGGCGATCACCGCCGCGCCGATGGCCTCGTGGACGTCGGCTTGCGTGGCGAAGCTCATCTCCGCGTCGAGCTGGGTGAACTCGTACTGGCGGTCGGCGCGCAGGTCTTCGTCGCGCAGACAGCGGGCCAGCTGGTAGTAGCGGTCGACTCCGGCGACCATCAGCAGCTGCTTGAACAGCTGCGGGCTCTGCGGCAGGGCGTAGAACGAGCCGGGCTGCTGGCGGCTCGGCACGATGAACTCGCGCGCCCCTTCGGGAGTGCTGGGCACGAGGACAGGCGTCTCGACCTCGACGAAGCCCTGCTCCTCCATCGCCTTGCGGATCGCCGAGTTGGCGGCGGCGCGGATGCGCAGGTTGCGCTGCATCCGCTCGCGGCGGATGTCGAGGTACCGATACTGCAGACGGGTGGTCTCGGCCACCGTGTCGGCGCGTTCGGTGATCGGGAACGGCGGTGCGTCGGCGGCGTTGAGGATCTCGACGCGACACTCCTGCAACTCGATCTGCCCCGTCGGCAAGCGGTCGTTGACGTTCTCGGGGGGTCGCCGCGCCACCACTCCGGTGATGCGCACGACGTATTCGGGACGGACGTCGACCGAGTTGTCGACGACGCACTGCACGATCCCCGAATG
>DATBKA010000667.1:0-2524 GCA_036556105.1 Ilumatobacteraceae bacterium
GGAGACGTGAGCCTGCAGGGCGTTGGCGGCCCCGCTCGGCGGCGAGTCGCCCCAGAGGTGGTCGGCCAGTCGCTCCGCGGACACCGGTTGACCGGCGCGCAGCAACAAGACCGCCAGGAGGGTTCGGAGCTTGCTGCCCCGGAGCTCGACGGGGTGGCCGTTGCTGTCGAGAACCTCGAGTGTTCCCAACACCCGGAATTCCACGTGGCGACGCTAGCGCGGAAACGTCAACGCTGTTCCCGATGCCGGAACCACCGATCGATCGTGGTCAGCGCCTTGGCGTCGGTCGGAAACTCCTCGAGGTGCTCGGCGGCGAGCGCCGCGGCGCGCCTCTGCTCGCCGTCGACCGACAGCAACAGGATCTCGACGAGTTGGCGCTCGCGCCGAGTGATGGTGCGCCGGACGTCGCGGGCCAGGTCAGCGCGGCGCGAGGCCTGATCGGCGGCGCCGGCCAGCGACATCATGAATGCCGCGTAGGCGTGGCCGACGACGAACTCTCGGCATTGTTCGAGCCGCGCCTCGAGCTCGTCGGTCGACAACTGGAGGCGGACCACCGCGTCGGCGGCTGCGAGGTAGGCAGCTGCGGCGGCGGGGTCCGCTCCGCTGAAAACGACGCTCATCGCCACCTCGGTCGCCGGGTGGCGCGGTGGTGGCGCGCCTCGGTGGAGTGCAGCCGCGTCATGCGGTGCCGTCGCTCGATGGCGAAGTGAAAGTGAAGTTGAGTGAGTTCCATGACGGTCCTTTCGGGTGGGTCGATGGCTCACTCTGCGCCTCGGTGCTGAGCTGCACCTGACGTCTGGCTGATCCGCCGCAGCGGCGTCAGAGCTCGACGCCGAGCCCGATCTGCAGCGTCTGGTCGATCGGCAAACGGAACAGGTCGACGGCGCCGGTTGCGTTTCGAGACATGAACGAGTACAGGTGCTCACGCCACATCGCCATGCCTCTTCGTGGCGTGACGGTGATCCGCTCGCTGCCGAGGAGGTAGCTGATCGACGACAGGTCGATGCCGAGGCTCATCGCCACGCGTTCAGCGAGCGCCCTGGGCACATCCGGCTCCTCCATGAACCCGAAGCGGAGGACGACCTGGTGGAAGCCGTGCCCGAGATCGGTCACCCCGGCGCGACGCATCTTCGGGACGCGCGGGCGGGCCTCGACGACCACGCACACAACGAGCACTTGCTCGTGGAGCGAGTCGTGGTGGCGCAGGCTGGCGATCAGGGCCGGTGGGGTGATGCCTTCGCTACTGAACATGTAGGCGCTGGTGCCTTCCGTTCGCTGCACGCTGCTCCGCGAGACACTGGCGATGAACTGCGTCAGTGGTGGCATGTGCCGGCGCAACCGCGTTCTCACGATTCGCCTGCCGGTTCGCCACGTGGTCATGATCGTGAAGATCACGGCACCGACGATCAGCGGGAACCAGCCTCCGTCGGGGATCTTGAACAGCGTTGCGCCGAGGAAGGCGATGTCGACGACGAGAAAGATCGTGCACACCCCGACCACCACCACGCGGTTCCAGCCGAAGTGGCGGCGGGCAATGGTGGCGAACAGGATCGTCGTCATCACCATCGTCGTCGACACGGCCAGGCCGTATGCCGCGGCCAGGTTCTCGGAGTGGCGGAACCCGAGCACCAGTCCGAGGCAGGCAATCATCAGCATCCAGTTGATCGCCGGCACGTAGATCTGCCCGATCTGCGATTCGGACGTGTGACGAACCCGCACACGGGGGCTGTATCCGAGTTGGATCGCCTGATGGGTCAGTGAGAACGCGCCCGAGATCAGCGCCTGCGAGGCGATGATGGTGGCGAGGGTGGCGAGCGCGGCCAACGGGTACAAGAGCGCGTGAGGCGCCATGCGGAAGAAGGGGTTGTCGATCGCGTCCGGCTTGCGGATCAGCAGCGCCCCTTGCCCGAAGTAGACGAGCAGCAAGCTCGGCAGCACCATCCCGTACCACCCGATCAGGATCGGGCGGCGGCCAAAGTGACCCATGTCTGCGTACAACGCCTCGCCACCGACGACGACCAGGATCACCGCGCCGAGCACGAGGAACCCCTTGACGCCGTTGTCGGCGAAGAAGCGCAGGGCGTGCCCCGGCCACAGGGCGCGTAGCACCTCCGGCTTCTGGCGCAGTTGGTTCGCGCCGAGCACGGCGATCGCGACGAACCACACGATCATCAGCGGACCGAAGACGCGGCCGATCGCCGCAGTTCCTTTGCGTTGCACGGCGAACAGCCCGATCAGGATCACGCAGGCGATGGGCACCACATAGTCTTCGAAGCTCGGAGTCGCCACCGTCGTGCCCTCGACGGCGGCGAGCACGGAGATCGCCGGTGTGACCATCCCGTCGCCGTACAGCAGCGCGGCGCCGAGCATTCCGATCAGCACCAGCACCCATTGTCGGCCCCGAGTTGCTTCACCCTTGCCGGTCGAGAGGGCCGCGAGCGCGAGGATGCCGCCCTCTCCGTCGTTGTCGGCGCGCATGACCACGGTGAGGTACTTGACGGTGACGACCACGATCAACGACCAG
>DATBKA010000668.1:0-5734 GCA_036556105.1 Ilumatobacteraceae bacterium
GCAGGCGGCGCGCCATCGCCAGCCCGTACACCGAGTTGCGCGCCGCCAGCAATAGCGAGCCGCCCAGCGCCGAGGCGATCGATCCGCCGCTGCCGACCACGCTGACCGCGGTGAACTGGGAGGCGCCCGTGAACACCAGCAACGACATCACGCACGCCTGCGCCACCGAGGCACCAGCGCTGATGGCACTGACGCCGAACACGAAGCCGAACACTCCGACGGCGGTTCCGAGGGTGAGGCTGGCGGTGACGACTGGCCGCATGCGCGGGTCGCGCCACGCTGTCCTCATGGGCGCACGGCCCCGAGCCAGGTGACTCCGAGGGGTGGCAGATCGATCAACGCCGACACCGGCTGGCTCTGCCACGCCACATCGGCGGTGGCCGAGACCGTGGGCGCGGCGCCGCGATAGCCCGAGCCGCCGAACTGCCCGGCGTCGGAATCGACGAGCACCTCCCACTCCCCCGCCCAGGGCAGCCCGACTCGGTAACCCTGGCGCGGCACGGGCGTGAAGTTGGCGACGCACGCAACGGCCTGACCGCCGGCGTGACCCCACCGCAAGAACGCGTACACCGAGTGCATGGCGTCGTCGGCGTCGAGCCATTGGAACCCGGTCGGCTCGTGATCGCGCTCCCACAACGACCGCCAGGCCTTGGCCACTCGGTTCAGCTCGGCGAGCAGGTCACGCACACCACGGTGCGGGGCGTAGTCCAAGAGATGCCACGGCAGGCCGCCGGCGTCGTTCCACTCCGTCCACGGTGCCAGTTCGGCGCCCATGAACAGCAGCGGCGCACCCGGCATCGCCCACATCCATGCATAGAGGGCGCGGAGGTTGGCGAACTTCTGCCAGTCGTCGCCGGGCATCTTGGCGAGCAGGCTGCCTTTACCGTGAACCACTTCGTCATGGCTCATGGGCAGGACGAACCGCTCGCTGAACGCGTAGAGCAGCCCGAACGACAGATCGCGGTGGTGCCAGCGGCGATGCACCGGATCGGTGCTGACATAGCCGAGCGTGTCGTGCATCCAGCCCAGGTTCCACTTGTGCGTGAACCCGAGGCCGCCGTGCTCCAGGGACTGGGTGACCTTCGGCCAGGCGGTGCTCTCCTCGGCGATCATCATCGCCGTCGGCACCTCGTGGGTGATGGTGGCATTGAGCTGACGGAGGAAGTCGATGGCGTCGAGGTTCTCCCGACCGCCGTAGCGGTTCGGCACCCAACCACCGGGACGCCGCGAGTAGTCGAGGTACAACATGCTGGCAACGGCATCGACGCGCAGCCCGTCGGCGTGGAACTCCTCCAACCAGTAGAGCGCGTTGGCGACGAGGAAGTTGCGCACCTCGTGGCGGCCGTAGTTGAAGACGAGGGTTCCCCAGTCGGGATGCTCACCCTGTCGCGGGTCGGAGTGCTCGTACAACTTGGTGCCGTCGAACCTCGCCAGGCTCCACTCGTCGCGCGGAAAGTGCGCCGGCACCCAGTCGAGGATGACGCCGATGCCGCGCTGGTGCAGTGTGTCGACGAAGGCGCGGAAGTCGTCAGGGGCGCCGAAGCGAGCCGTCGGCGCGTAGTAGCCCGTGACCTGATAGCCCCACGAACCGCCGAACGGATGCTCGGCGACCGGCAGCAACTCGATGTGGGTGAAGCCGAGCGCGTCGACATGGTCAGCGATCTGCTCTGCGAGGTCGCGATACGACGTCACCCCGTGCCGCCACGAGGCGAGGTGCAGCTCGTAGATGCGCAGCGGATGGCCGGGCGCATGCCCCCGACTGGCCATCCAGGCGCTGTCGCCCCACTCATGTGCAGAACGAGCGGCGACGACGCTCGCTGTCGCCGGCGGATGCTCCGCGGCGTAAGCCATCGGGTCGGCTTTCAACATCACGTCGCCGCGCCGCGGCTCGACCGCGAACTTGTAGCGGAACCCGGCGGCCGCCGACGGGGAGACGCCCGCCCACACCCCGGACCGCCCCTGCGGGTGCAGCACGTCGCCGTCGACCCAGCCGTTCCAGTCGCCGACGACGCGAACGGACCGTGCGTTCGGGGCCCACACCGCGAAGCGAACCCCGCCCTCGGGCAGGGGATGAGCACCGAGCCACTCCCACAACCGTCGGTGAGTGCCCTCGCCGAAGAAGTGGAGATCCTGTTCTCCGAGCAGCACGCAGGGAAGCGTACGTGACACGTTGCCGACTACCGTCAACCGCTGATGCGCGTCCTCATGTTGTCGTGGGAGTATCCGCCGCGAGTCGTCGGCGGGATCGCCGCCCACGTCGACGGATTGGCAAAGGCGATGGCTCGCGCCGGCCATGAGGTCGTGGTGTTCAGCCTCGACCACCCGCGGGTCAGCGACGACGAGATCATCGACGGGGTGCGTGTCTTGCGCGCCAACGCCGATCTCCCCTGGTTGCCCGACGACTACCTCGTGGCGCGGATGGCATCGGCCAATCACCACCTCACGCAACTGGCGGCACGGCTCGGCTCGTGGCGACCGCAGGTGATCCACGCTCACGACTGGTTGGTGGCCTGGTCTGCGGACACGTTGAAGACCTTGTGGAGTGTGCCATTGGTGGCGACCATCCACGCGACCGAGCGCGGCCGGCATGGCGGCTACGTCCCGCAAGGCACTCCTGCCGCGATCAACGCCGTCGAGTGGTGGCTCACGTATCAAGCGCAGCAGGTCGTCGCCTGTTCCAAGTTCATGGTCCGCGAGGTCATCGACGGCTTCGAGCTCCCACCCGACAAGGTCAACCTCGTTCCGAACGGCATCGACACCGGCCAGTGGCTGCTCCACGATCGCCCGCCGACGACGCCGCGACAACCGCTGGTCGTGGCCTGGGGCCGCATCCAGTACGAGAAGGGCTTCCAAGTCCTGATCCGTGCCATCGGGCATCTTCGTCAGCGGATCCCCGATCTGCAGTGCGTCATCGCCGGTCGCGGCAGCTACCTGGCCGAGCTGCAGACCCAGATCGACATGGAAGGCGTCGGCGACATCGTCCACCTCGCCGGCTTCGTGCCCGACGACGAGCTGCGCGACCTGCTCAGCCGCACCAGCTGTGTCGTGATTCCTTCGCTGTACGAGCCGTTCGGCATCGTCGCCCTCGAGGGGATGGCCGCCGGGGCCCCGACGATCGTGGCCGGCACCGGCGGGCTGGCCGAGATCGTCGAAGGAACGGGCGCCGGCGTGGTGTTCGAGCCGGGCAACCACCTCGCCCTGGCGAACTGCATCGACGACGTGCTCGGCCATCCCGACCGCGCCGACGAGATGCGCGCCAAGGCAGCGTCGCTGCTGGCCAGCAAGTACAGCTGGGATGCGATCGCCGGCACCACGCTCGGCGTGTACGACCGCGCCAAGCGAGGTTGATCCAACGGCTGCTCAACGGTGGCCACGGGTAAACTCGCTCGATGCGCGCTGTCCGGCAGTTCAACGTCATTCCTGCGATCCCCGGACGGCTGGCCGAGCTGTCGACGCTCGCCACCAACCTGCACTGGACGTGGGATCGCCAGACCCAGGCCCTGTTCTCCCGCCTCGACCCGCTGCTCTGGGAGGCAAGCGGCCACGACCCGATGCGCGTCATCGCCGGGATCACCGCCCCCCGCTGGGACGAACTGGCCGCCGACGCGGAGATCGCCACGCTCACCGACGAGGCCGCCGAGCGGCTGACTCGTGCCATCACCGAGCCGCGGTGGTTCCAAGGGCGGCGCAGCCCGCTGGAGCTCGTCGCCTACTTCAGCCCCGAGTTCGGCCTCACCGAGACGCTGCCGCAGTACTCCGGCGGTCTCGGCATCCTCGCCGGCGACCATCTCAAAGCGGCCTCGGATCTCGGCCTGCCGCTCGTCGCCATCGGCTTGCTCTACGCCGAGGGTTACTTCCGTCAGCGCCTGAACGCCGATGGATACCAGGAGGAGCGGTTCCCCCGCCTCGACACGCACGGACTCGCCCTCACCCCGACCGGCGTGCAGGTGCCGGTCGATCTCGCCGGCGACACGACTCGGCTCAACGTCTGGCAGGTCAAGGTCGGCAGGATCAACCTCTACCTGCTCGACGCGGCCGTGGAAGGCAACAGCGCCGACGCCGAGGCAGTCACCGACCGCCTGTACGGCGGCGACATCGAGCACCGGCTGCGTCAGGAGATGGTGCTCGGGATCGGCGGCGTGCGCGCGCTGCGTGCCCTCGGGCTGCACCCGCAGGTCTTCCACACCAACGAAGGCCACGCCGGGTTCCTGTCGATGGAGCGTGTCCGTGAGCTCGTCGAGACCGGGCTGACGTTCCACGAGGCGATCGAGGTTGCCCGCTCCGGTGGAGTCTTCACCACGCACACACCGGTTCCCGCAGGCATCGACCGGTTTCCGTACGACTTGATGCAGAAGTACTTCACCGACTTCGCCACGTCGCTGGGCGTCGATTTCGACGAGTTCATGGCGATCGGCCGACGACCCGACGAGCCCGACGATGATCGGTTCAACATGGCGGTGATGGGCCTGCGTCTCGCCGGGCGCAGCAACGGTGTCGCCAAGCTGCACGCCGAGGTCAGCAGGCAGATGTTCCAGGGCATGTGGCCCGAGGTCACCGTCGAGGAAGTCCCGATCGGTTCGGTCACCAACGGCGTGCACGCCCACACCTGGGTCAGCGACGGTGTCGCCGACTTGCTGGCCAGCAGCGTCGGTCCGGTGTGGGACGGCGCAGACGCTGCGTCGTGGGCAGGCGTCGGCAAGCTGTCACCGGCGGACGTCTGGGCGATGCGCGCCAAGGGCCGGGCCCAGCTCGTCTCGTTCGTGCGATCCAAGTTCGGCGAAGCGCTGCTCGACCCTCACGCGCTGACGATCGGCTTCGCCCGCCGCTTCGCCACGTACAAGCGGGCCACGCTGCTGCTGTCGCAACCCGAACGACTTCGCCGGTTGCTGCTCGACGAGGGCCGCCCCGTGCAGTTCGTGTTCGCCGGAAAGGCTCACCCCGCCGATCAGCCCGGCAAGGACATGATCCGCGAGATCGAGCTCTTCGCCCGCCAACTCGAAGTCGGCAGTCGCCTCGTCTTCCTGCAGGATTACGACATGGCCGTCGCCCGGATCATGTTGCACGGGTGCGACGTGTGGCTCAACAACCCGCGCCGTCCGCTCGAAGCGTGCGGCACGAGCGGGATGAAGGCAGCGCTGAACGGGGCGATCAACTGCAGCATTCTCGATGGCTGGTGGGACGAGTGCTACAACGGCAGCAACGGCTGGGCGATCGCGTCAGCCGACGACGATCCCGATCTCGGCCGCCGCGACCAACGCGAGGCGACCAGCCTCTTCGGTCTGCTCGAACGCGAGATCGTGCCGCTGTTCTACGACCGCGACACGAACAACGTCCCCGTCCAGTGGGTCAACAAGATGAAGGAGAACTGGCGGTCGCTCGGTCCGTTCGTCACCGCGGCGCGCATGGTCCGCGACTACACCTCCGAGCTCTACGAGCCTGCTGCCGACAGCGCAACGCGGTTGTCGCGAGATGGCGCGGCAAGCGGCCGGGCCCTCGCGCAGTGGAAGCAACGCATCGTGCAGTGCTGGCCGCAGGTCAAGATCCTCGATCTCGAGATCGACAGCTCTCCGGCTCACGAAGGCGACGAGCGCGTGATCCGCGCCCACGTCGAGCTCGGTGGGCTGAGCCCCGAGGAGGTCACCGTTCAGGCGCTGCACGGTCCGATCGACTCCGCCGGCTCCTTCATCGGCACGCCGCAGGCTGTGCCGCTGTCGTCGATCGGCGAGGCGACGTT
>DATBKA010000669.1:0-3193 GCA_036556105.1 Ilumatobacteraceae bacterium
CCTCGGCCCGGGGATCGAACGCCCATAATCATCCTCGGCCCGGGGATCGAACGCCCATAATCATCCTCGGCCCGGGGATCGAACGCCCATAATCATCTGCGGCCGGGGATCGAACGCCCATAGTCATCAACCGAGGGATCGAACGCCACTCATCATCAACCCGCACGCGGCTTTCTCAGCGGCTGAGTTCACGGTCGCGGACTGGGCGGGCGGCGGCGAGCAGCCAGCTGAGCATCTCCTGGAGTTCTTTCGGCGCTGGTTTGCCGGCGGCGGCAAGATCACGCTCCACGTCGTCGACTGCGCAGGCGAGAACGAACAGATCGTCGTGGAGGCCGTCGAGCTCGGCCTTCGTGATGATCAGCTCGTCCTCGTTCAACTGCAACTCGCGGGCTCGTTGCCGCCCGACCCAGTCCCATTGGCGGCACGCCTGGCTGCAGAACAACCGCGGGCGGCCCATCGTCTGCTGCGGAAGGACGCGACGGCACCATCGGCACCGCGATCTCGGCTCCTGTTCCCCATCGCCGACTTTCGTCATGACGAAAGTCTAGCTGCGGCGGGCGCGGCGCTCAGCTGACTTGGACGATCGCTTCGATCTCGACGGAGATGTCGAAGGGCAGCTCGGCCATCCCGACCGCGCTGCGCGCCCCGCGACCGGCCTCGCCGAACACGTCGATGAACAACTCGGAGCAACCGTCGACGACACCCGGCGTGTTGTTGAACCCCGGAGCGCAGTTGACCATCCCCAACAACTTGACGACCCGCACGACCCGATCCAACGAGCCGAGCTCAGCGTTCATCGCTGAGAGCAGTTGCAGTCCTACGAGCCGCGCGGCCGCTCTCCCCTCTTCGAAGCTGACCGTGTCACCCACCTTGCCGCGCACGAACCCACCGCCAGGCAATGCCGGGCCGGCGCCCGACAAGAACAGCAACTCGCCGACGCGCACTGATGATCGGTACAGCCCGGCAGGGGCGCCCGGTTCCGGCAATTCGATGCCCAGTTCGACGAGGCGCTCTTGTGCAGACATCGGCGCAGTATCCCACAGGACCCGCGCCCATATCCCCAGCGAATCCACAAGTAGTTGGCACTGACGATCCACAGGATCAATCGTTCACAATCGGCCAATGGCGTTCAGCATGCGGGAACCTGCACGGCGGCCCCGTCGTCATGGTGCGTGCCTCGAGCCCTCCGATCGCCGAGAGCTCGAGCGCGCCGGTTGGCGCACCATGATGGACTACCGCGAGAACCACGTGCGCGGCCGCGACGGACGCCTCGTCGAAGTCGAGGCCGTGTGGATCGCCGAGGCCGAGCGCTTTGACGGTGCGATGGTCGTCGCCTCAGCCCGCGGGGCAACGATGGAAGAGGCGTGGGCCACGCTGCGCGACGACATCGAGAGCTCACGCGTGCGCACACTCTCCCGGGTCCGACTCGTCGGCCGCTGACATCACGCCACCAAACTGACTCGCATCTATGGTCCGGGTCGGTCTGGTCGGCACGAGTTGGTGGGCAGAGGCGATGTATCTGCCCGCGCTCGCCGACCACCCAGCGGGTCGGATCACCGCCCTCTGCGGACGTGACCCGGATCGAACACGGGACGTCGCCGCTTCGTGGGTGATCCCGAACACATTCACCGATTGGTCGCACATGCTCGACAGCGACATCGACGCGGTGATCGTTGCCTCACCCAACGAGACTCACTTCGAGATCACGATGGCCGCACTCGCCCGCCACCTTCCGGTGCTCTGCGAGAAGCCGCTCGGCATGAACGCCACCGAAGCGGCGCGGATGGCCGCCGAGGCAGCGCGTGCCGGCGTGACCACGATGGTGCCGTTCACCTATCGCTACATGCCGACGAACCAGTACGTGAAGCAACTGATCGAGGATGGGTACGTCGGGCAGCCGTACCAATTGAGCATGCGCTACTTCGCCGGCTACGCCCGCGACGGGGCGTACGCGTGGCGGTTCGACGAATCTCGAGCCGGGTCGGGGATCATCGGCGACCTCGGCTCGCACTGGCTCGACATGGCGCGGTGGTTCCTCGGTGAGCTGACCGAGATCAGCGCCCATCGCGACTTCTTCGTGCCGCGCGGGGCTCGCCCTGACAACGCCGACTACGTACCGGTCGAAGACAGCGCGGTGATCCTCGCCAGATCCGCGAGCGGGGCAACCGCCGTGCTCCAAGTCAGCGCCGTCTGTTGGGAAGGCACCCCCTTCGGTCAGGTTCACTCGCTCGACCTGCACGGCTCCGAAGGCACACTGCACGCGTTCAACGACTGGGACAAGATCCAGGAGGTCCGTGGCGTGCGAGCCGGCGAACGCGGTCCGGCCCGCGTCCTCGACCTCCCCGACAGCGTGTGGAACGGGGCGCCGCACTCCCCCGTGCACGACACCTACCGGCACGTCTTCCGTCGCACCGAAGCGATGACCCGCGGCTGGCTGAGCGCCGTGGCCGAGGGTCGTGCCGTCGAGCCCGACCTGGCCGTCGGGGCCCGAGTGCAACGCCTCGTCGACGCGGCGATCGAGAGCGCAACGTCTGACGGCGGCTGGCGCCCGACGCCCACCGGATGACGCGCCGCGAGCGCAGCTACCGCTCGGTCAATGCGTTGCTGGCCCGCCATGCCGCTTCGGTGCGGTCGAGCCGCTCCGTCGCCATCCCGCGCAGCCGCACCGCAACCGCGGCAACGAGCACGTTCATCAGAGCGAGCGTGCCGACGTGGCTGTCGAACGGACCGGCACCGGCTGCGGTGACGACGAGGGTGCGCTGGGCACACGCGGCAACAGGTGACAGCATGCTGTCGACGATCGACACCAGCCACACACCAGCGTCGGCTGCGGTGCGCGCCGCGTCGACCAGCCAGCGGTCGTAACGGCGCAGATCGATGGTCACCAACACGTCGCCAACTTCCATGAGGGCAACCTTGCGGCGCACGGCAACGTCGTTGCCATCGACCAACGTGACATTGGCCCGCAACGCGTCGAGATCACCCACGAACTGCGCGGCGACCCCTCTGGACGCGTCGCCGGAGAGCACGAACACACGGCGACCCGCATCGGCGAGATGACTGACCACATCGGCGACGGCGACTTGATCGAGTTGTCCAAGCGTCGTCTGTACGTTGCCCAACTCCAGCTGCAAGTGCCGGCTCAGCGAGTCGTGAACGGCCGGGTCACGGATCCGTTCCGCCGCGGGTCGCA
>DATBKA010000670.1:0-7061 GCA_036556105.1 Ilumatobacteraceae bacterium
TCGGCACCTTGAGGCTGACCCGCCCGTCCTCGGTGGCGCCGCTGCGCAACTCGCGGAAGATCGTGACGACGCGACGGATCTCCTCGTCGGCTGCGGGAACCTTCGGCAACCGCAACGCCGAACCCATCTCGGCCACTCGTCGCTCGACGATGGCGACCTCTTCGTCGGCATCGGCGGGCAACGGCAGGACGACGGTGTTGAAGCGGCGGCGCAGCGCGGCGGACAGGTCGTTGATGCCGCGATCACGATCGTTGGCGGTGGCGATCAGGTTGAAACCGGGCACAGCTTGCACCTCGGCGGCGAGCTCGGGCACCGGCAACGTCTTCTCGCTCAACACGGTGACGAGCGCGTCTTGCACGTCGCTGGGCATGCGCGTCAACTCCTCGATGCGCACGATGGAGCCGGCGCGCATCGCCCGGTACACGGGGCTCGGCACCAACGCACCCTCGCTGGGACCCTCGGCGAGCAACCGGGCGTAGTTCCACCCGTACCGCAAGCTCTCTTCTGCGGTGCCGGCCGTGCCTTGCACCATCAACGTCGAGTCGCCGCTGATCGCCGCCGCCAGGTGCTCGCTGACCCACGTCTTCGCCGTGCCCGGTACACCCAGCAACAGCAGCGCCCGATCGGTGGCCAACGTGGCCACGGCGATCTCGACGAGCCGGCGCTGACCGACGTACTTGGGGCTGATCACCGTGCCATCGGCCAGCGCGCCACCGAGCAGGTACGTGACGACTGCCCACGGCGACAGCCGCCACCGCGGCGGGCGCTCGCGGTCGTCGGCAGCAGCGAGCGCCGCCAGCTCGTGAGCAAACTCCTGCTCGGCGTGCGGACGCAGCACCGCGTCGGCCGGGTTGACGGGTTGAGCGCTCATGTCGGCTCCAGTTCGGTGAGCATGCGGTGGCGAAGGCGGGCGAGGTCGGCCAGCGCGAATGCCAGACCGATCGTAGGGAGCGACGGATCGACACCCTTGATCGCTTCGGCGATGGCCGGCAACGACACCGGCTGGACGCGGGCGACGACGTTGACGAGCACGGCCCGGTGACTGATGCCGAACGCTCCCGTGGTGAGACCACTGGCCAGCGCCGCCGCGGCTCGGGCTGGCGGCGCGGCGAGCACTGGCAACAGATCGGGAACGATCGCCAGCTCCGGTAGCTCGCCGATGGATTCGGCGTCGGCAGGCTTCTTCGCTGCGCACGCCAGACGTGGCGACCACTCCGTGATCCACCGCCCGAGCGGGCCGGCGGCGACGAGCGCGCGGGCATGGCGCGTCGCGTCGGTGCGGTATCGAGCCAACACCGGAACGACGAGCTCGGGGGCGAGGCGACGACCGGTGTGGATGACCCGCAACATCCATTCGTCTTCGAGCACCGGCCAGTCGTCGACGAGCTGCCGCCAGGTGAGCGTCGCCTGCGGCGGGGTGATCGGTCGGTCGTCGTCGTCGGGCGGGGCGATCGCCGGCACCGCGGCGCTGGGCACCACCCCGGCCCGCTTGGCGACGGTGCACCCGGCCACCTGCTGCAGCAACCGCTGCGACGGCGTTGGTTGCGGGTCGTCGGCGGCGAGGTCGGCCAGTCCGCCGGACGGCGGCGCAGGCGGTTCGCGCCGGTCGGTGCCGAGCAGCGCAGTCGTGACGATGTCGCGCCAGTACCCGTCGATCGACCGTGGCGCGCTGCCGAGCTGGGCACCAGCCGTCATGCCGCACCAACGAACGAAGGATCGGCGACCGGGCCGATGTCGACGACCCGGTCGGCAAGGTGCACCGTGAGCGGCACGAGCCCGCTTGGAGTCCACTCCGCGGTGATGGCGGCGAGCCGGCCGGCGGTGCAGGCCAGCAGCGTGGCGATGCCGGTCGCCGCCTCGGCGAGCGGCAACGAGCCGGTGTGATCGGTGAGCAGCCACGCTCCCGCTGCTTTCGTGGGTGTGGCCTCGACGCAGACGGGATAGCGGTCGAGCCATGGCTCGACCGCTATGGCGCGACCGACCTCGGCACATGCGTCGGCGATCGACGAACCGCGCGGAACGGGCGCCGGTCGCGGCTCGCCGTGGTGCGTGCCGATGAGCACTCGCAAACCGATCGCACCGGGGTAGCGGAAGACGTCGGCGTGGATCTGTGTGCCAACCGTCAGCGACGCATCGAGGCTCTGTCGATAGGCAGCGAACGACAGCACCATCGCCCACGGCTGCGCGTCGCTGCCGGGTTTGGCGCCGCGCAACCACACCCTGCGCACCTCGATGCGGTCTTCACGTGTGTCGCTGCGGCCCATCACCACCCAGTGATCGGTGTGGGGAACGCCGGCCAGCACCTCGGTCTGGCGCACCTGCCAGCCGATCGCCGTGGCCACCGAATCGGCAAGCGCCGGCGGCAAGGTTCCGAGGTGACGGCCGGACGTGGCCAGCAAGTGCAGCAGGCCGAGCTCGGCGAGAAGTTGGGAGTGCCATTCGGGATGGGCGCCGACCAACCCGGCAACGCGGCGGACACGATTGGCGAGACCGCCGACTTGGGCGTCGACCAATCGCGCCGCCAGGCCGTCCCACGTGCGGTAGCTGGCCAGCGACGGGTCGGCGAGCCCGGTGCGCAGCCGGTCGTCGAGCCACCGGTCGAGCTCGGCGAGGCCCGCAGACATGCGGGCGATGCGGTCGTCGCGCGTCTTGCCCGGTTCGACCGGCGGAAGTGGAACCGGGGACGGCCCGGTCTGCGTCTCGACAGACGGCTCGGCGGTCGCGGTCGGTGTCGCCGGTTGTGCAGCCACCTCGGCCGTGACCGGCCGCTTGGCCAGCCAGTTGGAGGCGAACTGCGGAGGCTCGGCTTCGGCAACCTGTCCGCGAGCCCACAGCAGCAACAAGGCCAGCGCGTGCTTGCAGGGCACGACCCGGCTGGCACAGGTGCAGCGGAAGGCGACGCCGACGTGATCGACCACACACTCGTACGGCTCGGCGCTGCCGCCGATGCAGCGACCCCAGACAGCGCGGGCGTCGCAGCCCGTCGCCGCCCATCGACCCGGGACAGCCAGCGGTTGGGCCGCGGCGACCGACGCCGGCCGCGGTGCCATGGCCAGCACCTGTTCGACCTGCCAGCGGCGACTGCTCACCTGCAAAACCGTAGTAAAGGGGTGTCACACGACCGGCTTCGGCCTCCGCCGACTCGTGGTGACTGGTGGTAACAGCACCCGGCCGCAGCCCGAAACTCGACCGATCCGGCGACGCCGGTCACGGCCGCACCGGTACTGTGCGGCGATGCCCACCGCGCCAAGTTTCGGGCGAGCGTTGCGCCAGGAGTGGCTGCTCGACCCCGAGGTCGTCTACCTGAACCACGGCACCGTCGGCGCCACCCCACGTCGAGTGCTCGCTCACCAACGTGCCCTCACCGACGAGATCGAACGACAGCCGGCGCGGTTCATGCTCCGCGAGTTGGCCGACACGGACGGCACGGCCGGCACTCCCCCACGGCTCCGCGTCGCGGCCGCGGCGGTCGCCGACTTCGTCGGCGTGGCCGGAGAGGATCTGGTCTTCGTCGAGAACATCACGACCGGCGCCAACTCCGTCCTTCGCTCGTTCCCGTTCGAGCACGGTGACGAGATCGCGGTCACCAACCTCGGCTACGGCGGCGTGGTCAAGGCGGCGACGTACGCGGCGCGCACGATCGGCGGGACGTTGCGCACGATCGAACTGCCGCAGCCGGGCGTGGAGCCGGAGCGCTATGTCGACGCCATCGCTGACGGGTTGGGGCCGACGACGCGGCTGCTGATCGTCGACCACCTCACCCCGGCCACTGGGCTCGTGCTGCCGATCGCCGAGATCGCCGCGCTGTGCCATCAACGCGGCGTGCTGGTGTTTGCCGACGGTGCCCACGTGCCGGGCAACATCCCGGTCGACATCGACGCGCTCGGTGTCGATTGGTACTCGGCCAACCTGCACAAGTGGGCGTGGGCGCCGCGCAGCACGGGGATCCTGTGGACCGCGAAGCAGCACCAGTCGTCCCTCCATCCGACGGTGATCTCGTGGGGGCTCGATCACGGCCTGGCCGCCGAGTTCGACCTGCTCGGCACGCGCGACCCGACGGCGCATCTGACCGCCCCCTATGCGATCGAGTTGATGAACGAGTTCGGTGGAACCGATGGCGTTGCTGCGATCTACCGGCACAACCACGACCTGGCATGGTGGGCGGGCCAGTACCTCGCTGATCGTTGGGGAACGCGGTTCACGACACCGGAGGAGATGATCGGCGCGATGGTCAACGTGCGCTTGCCGGTCGAGTTGGGCACCACGGCTGCCGATGCCGAGCGCGTGCGCGCCGACATCGAGGCCGCCGGCATCGAGGTGCCCGTGTATGCCGGCGCCGAGCAGCTGTCGATGCGCGTCTCGGCGCAGATCTACTGCGACCGAACCGACATCGAGCAGCTCGGCGACGTGGTGGTGAAGCTGGCGAGCTAGCGCCAGTCGATGACCGTGTCGGCGAGCGGCCGCAGGGCCGGCTTGAAGTCGGTGCCCTTCGTGAACGCCACAGGTGTGAGGCAGACCTGTTGGGTCGTGTCGAACGGGATCTGCACGATCTCGGCGACTTCCTCTTCCATCATCAGATGAAGCGTTGTCCACGCGGTTCCCAAGCCTCGGGCTCGTGCCGCCAGCATGAAGCTCCACATCGCCGGAAGGATGTTGCCCAACGCCGACGCTGACTGTGCTGCGGGCACGCCGTCGAGGCGGCGACCGCTCAAGCAGCCGATGACGAGCATCGGGCTCTCGCTCATGTGCTCGGAGAGGTAGGTCGCCGACGAGGCGACGCGCTGCTGCTGGGCGTGCAACTCCTCGGTGTCGCGTTTCAGCGCGCCCGCGAATCGCGGTGACGCGGCGTATTGCCGGAAGCAGTGCCCGTACGCCTCGGCGACCCCGGCGACCATCGTGCGGTCGCGTACAACGACGAACCGCATCGCGATCTCGTTGCTACCCGACGGCGCCTGCAACGCCAACGACACACACTCGCGAACAAGGTCGTCGGGGACCGGCCGGGAGAAGTCGAGCCGGCGGCGCACGGCTCGCGTGGTGGACAGCAGCTGATCGGGATCGAGTGCGAGCAGGCTCATGGCTGATGTGTATCAGCTTGACGAGCGACCCACGGTGCGAAGCCGGGGAGCATGAACTTCACCACCCCACGCTCCGAGGCGTAGAGCACGCCGTGGCGGTTGATCAACCGATCTCGGGAGGCCGACGTCGCCGACTGCTGCCGGCCGAGCATGTCGGCGATGTCGGCCGTGCGCGCCTCACCGTTGTCATTCACGACGCGCGCCGCTGCCACCAAGTAAGCACGATCGCCTGGAGACACGCGCTGCCACGAGGTGGCGAACACACCGTCGCTCAACTCGTCGATGGTGCGCCGCGCCGCCGTTCGCGCATGGCGTGCAGTGAGCTCCGTCTCCTCCCCCGCCGCCTGCCAGCAGAACGACCCGGCAAGTTGGATTGCGTACGGATAACCGCCACTTGCACCGGCGAGGATGTCGAGCGCGGTGGGCGTGATCCGCTTGCCCGCATCGACGATCGGGATCTCGATCGCGTCCCTGGTGTCGCCCTCGCCGAGCAACCCGATGTGTGCGAAGTTGAACCGCTCCAGGAACGTGACCTTCGCTTGCTGAAAGGCCTGTTGGGTGTTGGGCAGGCCGGCGCCAACCAACGCCAGCGGAAGCCGGCGGACGTTGGCCACATCTTGGATCGTCACGCCGAGTTGACGAAGATCGTCGGCTGACGCCGCCTGCAGCTCGTCGGCGAGCAGGACGAGCGTGCGGTGTCGCTTCTTCGCTGCCGTGGCCAGATGTTCGAGCAACGCGTGCACTGACGGGCCGACGGTGCGATGACGGGCCCCGAACCGCGCCTCGACACCGACGCCGCCAGGCGCTGCCTTGACCGACACTTCGGGCTCGACGCGGCGGAGCCCACGACGCGTCGCGCCGGCCAGGATCGCCTCGACGCGCGCCTGCTGCTCGGCGATCCGCTGGGACAGCGGTTCCGTTCCCGACCAGCGCACCACGACCGACTGTCGTTCCAGGGTGACGAACCGCTCGATCTCGGCGAGCAGCACCGTCTTGCCGGTGCCACGCGGGCCGACGATGACGGAATGGAACTCATGCCTGCCGGCGCCTCGACCCAAGCCGGTGAGGACGGCGTGCACGATCTCCTGGCGGCCGGCCAGCAACGGCGGGGCGACACCGAACCCGGGGTTGAACGGGTTGTCTGGAGAATCCTGGAGACTTCGCCGCCGGCTGGCCATCACGAGCAGCTCGCCCGTGGCAGCGGATAGCCAAAGTACCAGCTCAGACCGCGTAACGCGCCCGGTTGTGCCGATCCGGAGAAAGTTGGAGATTCGGCAGGCCGCACGACGTTCTTCACGTCTCCACCATACGAAATGGGTGTGATGGAGAAGTTGCTCACCGTGTGCTCCGAGGATGCCGATGATCACCATGTGGCGGTTTCGATGACGGCACTGTGGAGACGGCTCGGGGTCAGCCCGGGGGCGAAGGCCGCGACCCGCTTCGCCCAGCAGCTCGACCTCCTGCCAGACGGCTGGCACGTGCTGCACACGGTGCCCGTCGGCGACGCCGGGACCGAGATCGACCACCTCGTCATCGGGCCCGGCGGCGTGTTCAACGTCACGACGAAGTGCCGTCCGAACTCGACGGTGTGGCTGAGCGAGGACGTGCTCCGCGTCAACGGTCATCGAACCGACTACTTGCGCGAGGCTCGAGCGGAGGCCGCGCAGGTCGGCCGCGTACTGAGCGCGGCGAGCGGCGAGGCCGTCGACTCGATCGCGGTCATCGTGTTCATCGACTTGCTGAAGATCACCGTGAGAGGCCATCCGCACGACGTGATGGTGACCACGTTGCGCGGTGTCCGCCACCTGCTTCGGCATCAGCCCCGCCGGCTGGCACCGAAGCAGATCGATCACATCGTTGGCGTTGCTCGTGAGGTCGTTGCCTGTCAGCCCGCGTAGGGCAGGGTGTTCACGGCCGGAACGCGGATTGGAGAAATCTTGAGGCTCTCTTGAGAGAGCCTCAGCTCGCCGAGAGGAGGCGACC
>DATBKA010000671.1:0-1770 GCA_036556105.1 Ilumatobacteraceae bacterium
GCGGCAAGCTGATCGATCACTGCGGAGAAGAGCCATGGGCTTGCGGTGCCGCGGGTGAGCTGCAGGGGCACGGTGGTCGCCCTCAGGGTGGCGGTGTCGATCGTGAGCGCCGTCGGGTCGCGCAGCTCGTCGAGGTACGTACGCGCGTTGCCGGCGACGAGCTCGCGGAACGGCTCCGGCAACTGAGCCCACGATCCGGGACCGAGCGCGACGCGATCGATGAAGAGCTCGGCCGCGGCGCGGTGCTCACCCGCCTCGATCAGTGCGGCCACGGATTGGAGTGGTTGCTGCACAGCGACCAGAGCTTCCGTGATCTCTGGGTCGGCGGTGCCGCCCAGTAGACCGAACAGGGGTGGTTCGTGAACGGCAGCACTGGCCACGAGATCGGGACGGTCGGTGACCACCGTCAGGGCGACGATCGCACCGTAGGAGTTGCCGACCAGGTGCACCGGCCCGCAGTCGAGGTACTCGATCAGACCGGCCAGGTCGGCGGCGTCGTCGGCCCGACTGCCAGGCCCGCTGCCGTCCTCGCTCCGGGAGTGGCCCCGACGATCCCACGTCACCACCGCGAAGCGCTGTGCCAAGCTCGGCACGGAGGGCGCCCACCCGCTGCCATCGGTCCACGAGCCATGAGTGAGCACGAGCCGGTCCCCCGCACCGACCGTGTCGAAGTACAGCTCGACGCCGTTGATGTCGGCCGTCGTCATGACGTCTTCCCGCTTGCGCGGCGACTGTCATGGCCGGGGCCGCGCGGCGACGCGTGTTCTCGTCGCGTCGTTCGAGAGGTGGCGAAGTCGACCACGATCTTCGTCACGAGCGCGGGGTCGGTGCGGTGGGCGAAGTGGCCGTGATCCTCGAGCACGCGGACTTCCGCGTGGGCGATGGCCGCGGCGGCGAGCGTGGTTGCTTCGGTGACCACGGGCACGCTGTCAGATCCGGTCAGCAGCAGGGTCGGCGCCGTGACCGTGTCGAACTGGCCGGGCCGATACACCCAGTCCTCCTCGACGTGACACTCGCGGGGAATGGTTGGGGCGGCGGCAAGTCGCGTCGGCCACATCGGGCTCGCTCGAAAGGCCTCGATCTCTTCGTCGGTCAACTCGAGGATGTCGACGAGCACGGCGACGATGGCGGCTTCGTGGTCGCCGCGGGCCAGCGCCGCCTCGACACGGGCGATCGACCCGTTCGGGTAGGGGATGCCCAGGCTCGGTTCGTACAGCACGAGGCGGTCGACGTTGTCGCTCCGCGCAGCCCCGCCCATGGCGCAGTTGGCGCCGTAGGAGTGTCCCCACAGCGTGACCGGACCGCCGGTGCGGGCGGCGACGGCGTCGACCACAGCCGCCACGTCGTCGAAATCACGTTCGACCGAGTAGTCCGGCGTGTCGCCGCTGGCCCCGAACCCACGCCGGTCCATCGCGTAGGTGGTCATCTGCTCGCCGAGCACGGCGACCAAGGGATCGAAGGTCGTGTGGTCGGCGATGGAGCCGTGAACCATCACGATCGCCGGTCCGGTGCCGTGCACCCAGACCGCGATGGGGGTCCCGTCCAACGAGTGGATGTCGAACCGTTCTGAGTCCATGGTTCGAGTGTCGACGTGCCGATCGGCGCCGACAATCGGGTGTTCACCCCACGCCGGCCAGCACACCGTGCTCCATCGCGAAGAGCGTCGCCCCCGCCCGCGTGCTGACGCCGGCCTTGGCATAGATGTGCTCAATGTGACGCCCCACCGTCTTGGGTGAGATGCCGAGCGTCGCCGCGACCTGCTTGTTGGCC
>DATBKA010000672.1:0-4112 GCA_036556105.1 Ilumatobacteraceae bacterium
GCCAAGGAGCTCGATCTCGACCTCGTCCGCTGCGGTTACTTCGATCCCGCCGCGCCGCCGATGGTCTTCGGCGGCAGAGTGCTCGACGAGCGCGAACGTCGTGCCATCACCGGCTGGCTGGTCGACGCTTACGCGGCGACCCCACCCGAGCCGTTCGAGAACCTCGAGGCGTGGACCAATCGGTTGCGCGCGCCGCGCGACGTGCGCCTGTTCCTGACGAGCTTCACGCAGTACACGCCGGTCACGTCGCTGCGCCACGCAGACGCCGCCGAGTTCGAGCGCCAACTCACCCATGCCAGCGACTCGTTCCGCATCGCCGGTGGCAACGACCTGCTCGCCACGCAACTGGCGGGCGGCCTCGATGTGCGAATCGGTGAACACGTCCGCGGCGTCGACTGGTCGGGTCATCGTGTGCGCGTCGAGACCGATTCCGAGGTGTTGACTGCTGACGCAGTTGTGATCGCCGTGCCCGGCCCGCTGACGACCAGCATCGGTTTCTGGCCGGCGTTGCCCGCGGCGAAAGTCAGCGCGTTGACGGAACTGACGTATGGGACGGCGGCTAAGGTCGTCGTGCAGTACGCGGAACGCGAGCTCGTTGCGACGGCAGTCGGCCACGGCTGCTTCACCGACACCGTTCCGCCGTGGATGGTCGACCAGTCGATCCATCAGTCGGGCGACGCAGCATGTGTGTCGACCCTGCTCGGTGGCGATGCCGAGCCCGCCGTGATCGACGAGTCGGTCTTCGCCGGCTTCGACCGAGCCGTGTCCGTGCTAGCGGGCGCTGCGGTGACGCGCACCGCCGCGCTCGCCCATAGCTGGACGCGTGACGAGCTGACGCGGGTGATCGTGCGCGCTCCGCTCGGCGATCAACGCACGCGCCTGCTGCCGAACGTGCAGAGGCCGCTCGGCGACCGTGTCTTCTTCGCCGGCGAGCACACCGACGATCGCGTTGGTCCGGGTGGTTTGGAAGGCGCAACACGCTCGGCCCTCCGGGTGATCAGCGAACTGGGTTGACTGCAGCACGTCAGCCGGTCAGCGGCAATGCGTCTCCAGATGCGACTCGAGCAGGCGCACGATGGCCTCTTGCTCGCGGCGTGCCTCCGGCAGACCTGACCCCGCAACAGAGCGACGAGATCCGAGTCGACAGCCACGTCTCGACCCTACGTCGCCGAGGCGCCGTCTTGTCAGGGATTTCGTTGTGTGTTGGCCACCGAGGAGAACGAGACCGAGGCAACGATCTGTCCGCTGGCGTCGCGGGCGACGAGCTTGCCCCACGACGAAGCAAAGTCGCTCTGACGATCGAACGGAATCAGGAGTCGATACGACCCGTCCGGTGCCAAGGCAACATCCGCGGATGTGCCGTCGGGGTAGACGAGTTCGAGGGACGTCGCTCCGGCGGCGTTGACCGATCCTTCGACACCGAGAACGAGTGTGAGGTCGTCGCCCGAGCTGATCGTGGACACGAACACCGGCTGCAACTTGTCCAGCTTGGTTCCGTGGGGATCTTCGTCGCCCAATGGTGGGACGGCGAGCGTTGACACATCGAGCCCGTCCGCATCGACGCCGGCGATCTGCACGCCGTCGGTCAGTGCGATCGAACGAACGCTGTCGGGTACTTCGACCAGCCAGTAACGCTCCAGCCCGAGCTCGACGTCGTTGCTCGTCCCATCCGAGTAGCGGACGACGACTCGCTCCACGCGCGGGTCGTTGATCCGTCCGCCGACGAGCAACGGCGACGTCACCGCGGACGGGATCGGTGCGGTCACTTCGACCGCACGATCGCCGAGGTGAGCGGCGGTCACGCACGCCGCACCGCGTGGTGTGTCACCCTCTGTCGCAACCTCGATGCAATACCCGCCATCTTTCAAGTCCGCCGCGTAGAGCACCCCGCTGGTGGTGCTGGCCACCGCCATCGCGTGCTCGACGTCCGGATTGAGTCGAAGATCGCTTGGCATCCCAGCATCGAGCGCGGCGAGGTGGGCTCGGATCGGATCCGGAGCCGGACCGCCAAGGACGCCAGACGCGGCGACGGCGGTGGCGAATGCTCCCGTGGCGACGATCGCGCCGCCTGCCAACCAGCGGGTCCGATGGCGCCGAGGGCGGTCGACGACGACACCGGAGTACACGACGAGATCGAGCAGCCGTCGTGCCTCTGCCGAGGTGCTCCACTCGTGCACGTCGATCTCCCTGACGGGATCGACGCGGCGAACTCGCTCCAATACGGAATCCATTGCGGTCATGACGGATCAGCCTCCTGCGGGTCAATGGTGGTGCCGAGGGCAGCGGCCAGTCGGCGGCGTGCCCGGTGAACTCGGACGTAGAACGCGGCTGTCGAGCAGCCAAGGACGATCGAAGCTTCCTCGGCGCTGAGCTCATCCCAGGCGAGGAGCGTGATGGCCTCTCGCTCCAACGGCGTCAGCACGGCCAGGGCAGCCAGCACTTCGCTGTCACTGGTGTGCGCTGCGGACTCGGCGAGTTCCGCCGTCGCCGGATGCGACGCGCTCAGATTCGGCGATTCCAGTCGTCGGTGCAGTGCGATCAGGCGGCCGTCTGTGCGCCGCTGGTTCGCCAGAACGCGACGGGCCACTCCCAGGAGCCATGCTTTGGGCGAGGGTGGAATCGCGTCCAAGCGGCGCCAGGCGACGAGGAACGTCTCCGACACGACGTCGGGCGCAGCCGACGGGGTGGTTCGGCGCAAGGCGAACGCATACACATCAGCCGCGTACGACGTGAACAGCTCGTCCATCTTGGCGCGGCGGCGGGCCTCGCCCGTCGCCGGTTCAATCTCGCTCTTCACGAATGTCTTCATTCACCCCATGAATGTCCACCATGTGATGATCTCTTACACCAGCCAGCCGCCGTGGTCGCCCCGACGTCAAGAACGCCCGCCTGAAGGGTCACCGGACAGCTGAGCTACGTCCACACAAGTGTGGCTCGGGCTGCGCCGCCGCGCTCGTAGAACTCCATGACGACCGTGTGCGCGCCGGCGGCGAGGGTGACATCGACCCACGGCGGTGGTGATGGATAGCTCTGGTCCCACCAGCGGTCGAACACGAGGGCCCCGTCGATGTACAGCCTGCTGCCGTCATCGCTGCCCATCGTGAACCTGTGGGTGCCGGCGGTGAAGTTGGCGGTGCGCGTCCACCGCACCGAGAAGTTGTCGCTCGGCATGCCACCAGCCGGGGGCCCGCTCCCCCAATCGAAGTTGATCGCCGCGTCGTCTCGGCACGTGGCCGGAACGCCGCTCAGGTCGACCGTGCTGTAGTACTGGCCGAGCCATCCAACGGCCGGCGTGGTACACGCCGGGGGCGTGACTTGCTGGGCGTAGGTCAGCGTCGCCCGTGCGTACCCACCGTTCTCGTAGTACTCCATGACGACCGTGTGGCTGCCGCCGGTGAGGTGCTGCAGCGTCGACGGTGGTGACGCCGGATAGGCCTGGTCGAACCAAACGTCGAGCACAAGGGTGCCATCGACGTAGAGACGGCCGCCGTCGTCGCTGCCCATGGTGAACAGGTAGTCGCCGGCCGCGAAGTTCATCGTACGGGTCCACCGCACCGAGAATCGGTCGACCGGAACGCCGGACATCGGCGACCCGGTGCCCCAGTCGAAGTTGATCGTCGCATCGTCGCGACAGTTCGTCGGGGTGCCACTGAGTGTCATGTTGTTGAAGTACTCGGCCAGCCAGCCGCTCGCCCCCGCGAGGCATGCTGGCGGCATCACCTGTTGGGCGTACGTCAGCGTCGCTTGAGCGAGACCGCCGTTCTCGTAGTACTCCATGACGATCGTGTGCGTGCCCGCGGCGATGTTCAGCGATATCGATGGCGGCACGCCCGGATAACCCTGATCGAACCACTGGTCGAGCACGAGTGTGCCGTCGACGCGCAGTCGCCCGCCGTCATCGCTGCCCATCGTGAACACGTACGTGCCTGCCGCGAAGTTCTCGGTCCGCGTCCAGCGCACCGAGAAGTGATCAGACCCGATCCCGGCCGCCGGTGTGCCCGATCCCCAGTTGAAGTTGATGACGGCGTCGTCGCGACACACGGTCGCGCCACCCGACAGTGTCTGGTTTGCGTAGTACTCGCCTCGCCAGCCAGTGACGCCGGCCGGGCAGC
>DATBKA010000673.1:0-2582 GCA_036556105.1 Ilumatobacteraceae bacterium
TCGTTCCACGCCAGCAGTGTGAAGACCCCTGGCTGCTCGACGACGCGCGGCGCCTCCATCCTCGGGACCACGAGTGTGACGTCGCCGTCCTTCGGCAACACGAGCATCGTCAGCCGTTCGAGGGGCATCGCCTCGTAGCCGGTGAGATACGGCAGATCACGCCCGACCGACACCAACAACACGTCGATGCCGGCGTCGACCATCCGCCGCCGTGCTCGTTCGATGCGGTCGAGATAGGTGGCTGTCGAAGCGGACGGGCTCATCGGCTCATTCTCCCAGTTCTCCTGCTCAGACGAACGACAACGTGGCCGGCTCGGCGATGCCGTCGATCGCTGCTGCGGCGGCCTGGCGAGCGTGGTAGCTGCTGCGCGTCAACGGGCTGGCTTCGACGTGGCCGATGCCCAGCGCCTCGCCGACTTGCTTCCATCGCACGAACTCCTGCGGATCCACCCACCTCGACACCGGCAAGTGGTTGGTGGTCGGTCGCAGGTACTGCCCGATCGTGACGATGTCGACGCCGATCGCAGCAAGGTCGGCAAGGCATCCGTCGACTTCGGCGGTGGTCTCGCCCATGCCGACGATCAGCCCGCTCTTCGTCGTCAAGCCGGCTGCCTTCGCTCGCGCCAGCACGGACAGGCTGCGCGCATAGCCCGCCGACGGCCGTACGGCGCGCTGCAGGCGGGCAACGGTCTCGATGTTGTGGTTGAGCACATCGGGGCGAGCGTCGAAGAGGACGGCGAGGGCTACGGCATCCCCCTTCGCGTCGGAGATGAGCGTCTCGACTCGCGTCGCCGGGCAGCGTTCCCGGATCGCCTCGACGCACCGGGCAACATGGCTGATGCCGCCGTCGGCAAGGTCGTCACGGGCCACCATGGTCAGCACGGCGTGAGCGAGACCCATCGAGGCGATCGCATCGGCGACTCGCGCCGGCTCGTCGTCGGCGGGGGCCAGCGGCTTGCGCGTGTCGACGAGGCAGAAGCCGCATGCCCGCGTGCACCGCTCCCCCAACACCATGAAGGTCGCCGTGCCGTCGGCCCAGCACTCGCTGAGGTTCGGGCACCCAGCCTCTTCGCACACCGTCACCAGACCAAGGCCGCGCACGGTCTTCTTCAACGCCATCACGTCCGGTCCGAGGTTCACTTTCGGGCGCAACCATTGCGGCTTGCGCGTGCTGATGTCGAGGCCGTCGACGACGCCGGCTTGGGCCAGGCGGCCCTCCAGCCTGCGCACCACGGTGCCCGGGCCCTCCCCGCGGGAGAACGCCGACAGGTCCTGCGGTCGGTGCCGCCACGCCACGTCTTGACGTTCGACCACGCCACGCCCCCAGACGACAGCGGCATGACGGGCAACCACGTCGGCGACGTCGGCCAGCGTGACGTCGACGCCTTCTTCGGCGAGTGACGTGACCGGCTTGTCGGGAATGCCGCACGGCACGATGTACTCGCGCATGTAGCGCATGTCGGGGGCGACGTTGAGGGCGAAGCCGTGCATCGTTCGCCCGTGAGCGAGACGCACGCCGATCGCGCAGATCTTGCGCGGGTTCGGCCCGCTGACGCCGACCCAGACACCGGGATACTCGTCGAGGCAGCCGACGTCGTCGAGACCCAGTTCGGTGAGGCTGGCGACGATCACGCGTTGGATCGCGCACACGTGGTCGGCAGCACCCATCGAGTTCGGAACGTTGAGGATCGGATAGCCGACGAGTTGACCCGGACCGTGATAGGTGACGTCTCCACCGCGCTTCACCGACACGAGCTCGGCGCCGACCGACGCCGGCTCGACGAGCACGTTGACCGGAAGATCGGCGCGGGGGCCGTGCGTGAAGACGTGCGGATGCTCGAGCAGCAGCAAGTGATTCTCGCTGCCGTTGCTGAACATCGCCTGTTGAACGGCGAGCGCCTCACGGTACGGGACCGTGCCGAGCCAGCGGACGCGCAGCGTCATGTCAGAGCTCGGCCGTCCAGTCGCGGGTTTCCAGCGTGTCTTTGATCTTGACCAGGAACCCTGCGGCATACGCGCCGTCGAAGGCGCGGTGGTCCCAGGCCATGGCGATGTTGCCGACGGGATGGATGGCGATCGCCTCTTCCCCTGCCGCGGTGCGCACCACGGCGGGCTTGCGAGCGATGGCGTCGGTCGAGAGGATCGCCACCTGCGGCTGGTTGATGATCGGCATCGTCAGCACGCTGCCCGCAGAACCGTTGTTGGAGATGGTGAACGTGCCCCCGGCGATCTCGTCGGGGCTCAGCTTGCGGCTGCGCGCCCGGCTGGCCAGGTCATAGATCTCGCGGGCGATGGCCCGCAACCGCTTCGTCTCGGCGGCGCGCACGACGGGGACGAGCAGCCCTTCGTAGTCGAGGTCGACAGCGATGCCGATGTCGACGAAGTTGTGAACGATGAGGTCTTCGCCGGAGACGCTGGCATTGAGGTGAGGGAACTCGTCGAGCGCTTCGACGACGGCGCGGGTGATGAACGGTAGGTAGGTGAGACCGAACCCTTCCGACGCCTTCCACTCGTTCTTCACCGCATTGCGGGCGACGTCGACGTTGGCGAAGTCGACCTCGACGACGCTGAACGCGTGCGGG
>DATBKA010000674.1:0-5519 GCA_036556105.1 Ilumatobacteraceae bacterium
CTTCGGCACCGCGGTCGGCGACGAGACGGCGGCGGATCTCCGCTTCGATCTCCTTCTTGAACTGCTCGATGCGCTCGTTGTACTCGTCGTGCTCGAGCCGCTCCTCGAGCGGCGTCAGCTCGCCACCGACCTGCTCGCGACTCGCCTCCATCAGCTTCTCGAGCATCGAATCGAGGTCGAGGTTGCGCAGCGTGCGGTACAGGTAGTACGTGCCGCCCACCGGCCGGCCCGGCTCCATCCCAGCGAACCGTTGCACGGCCTGGCGCGCCAAGGCACGCATCAGCGCTTGGTCGCCGTTCATCAGCGCTTGCATCAACAGGTGGGCGAGCTCCTCGGGCGTCAACGACTCCATCGAGCCACCGGAGGCACCCTTGCCTTCGGCATCGCGCATCTGCTCCTGCATGTCGCGCCACATCTCGTCGAACGCCTCGTCGCCTTCGACCAGGTTGTACTCGGGCCCACGCAGGCTGAAGTACACCTCGAACACCGTCTCGAACGCCCGCCAGTGGGCGTTGTTCTTGACCATCGTCGCCGCCAACGCGTACTTGAACGCTTCGCGATCCTCGATCGGGATGTGCTGCACCGCCTCCATCGCGTCGAGGTTCTCCGTCAACGAGACCGGCAAGCCGGCGTTACGCAACTCGGTGACGAAGCCGGCGAGGAGATCGAGCATCGTGGCGTTCGTCCGACTACTTGTCGACGCTCAGCTCTTTGGCGGCCTTGGCGATGTCGGACTGGTACTTCAACAGGATGTGCAAGGTTTCTTTGGCCTGCTGCGCCTCGATGTGATCGATGCCGAGCAGCACCAGCGTGCGCGCCCAGTCGAGGGTCTCACTGACCGACGGCGCCTTCTTCAGATCGAGTTGGCGGATCGAACGAACGATGCGGGCGATCTGATCGGCGAGGTTGTCGCTGACTCCCGGCACCTTGGTGAGCACGATCTCCTTCTCACGATCCATGTCGGGGTAGTCGACGTGCAAGTAGAGACAGCGCCGCTTCAGCGCCTCGCTGAGCTCGCGCGTGTTGTTCGAGGTGAGGAAGACCAGAGGGATCTGCTTGGCGCTGATCGTGCCCAGCTCGGGGATGCTGACCTGATACTCGGAGAGGATCTCGAGCAGCAACGCCTCGGTCTCGACCTCGACCCGGTCGACCTCGTCGATCAACAGCACCACGGGATCCTCGGCGGTGATCGCTTCGAGCAACGGACGGGTGAGCAAGAACTCGTCACTGAAGATGTTGTCGTGCAACTCGTCCCACGAGTCGCTGTGCCGGTCGGCTTGGATGCGCAGCAACTGCTTCTTGTAGTTCCACTCGTACAGCGCCTTGGACTCGTCGAGGCCCTCGTAGCACTGCAGCCGGATCAGCCGGGCGCCGGTCATCTCGCTGACGCTCTTGGCGAGCTGCGTCTTCCCTGTTCCCGCAGGCCCCTCGATCAACACCGGCTTACCGAGGCGGTCAGCCAGGTACACCACGCCGGCGATGCCCTCGTCGGCCAGGTAGTGGACGGTTTTGAGACCATCGCGCACCTGCTGCACGCTCTCGAAACGGTGATCCATGGGCTGGCACCCTACCGCCACACCTGCTCAGCCGATCAATCGCATTCCGCAGCGCTCACCCCGCAACGCGAAGGTGGGGGCGCTTTCGCGCCCCCACTCTTCCCCCCTGGATCGCCGGTTGTCAGACGTTGACCGAGACCACCGTCATGCCGATGATGCCGACATCGTCGCTGTGCGACACAGCACCGAGGTAGCTGCCAGCCGCCAGCCCGGCCCACGACGCGGTCTCGGTCGCTGTCGTTCCCGAGATCGCCGCGGTCGGGCCGGTCACCGACAGGCTGCCACCGGACGCCAATGGCACCAGCCAACTCTGCACGGAGAAGTTCAACCCGGTTGGCGACCCGACCGCCCAGCCGTGGACCGCCAACGTGTAGGTGTCGTTGGCGGGCAGCTGGAGATCGATCTGCTCGTCGGTGCCGCCGTTCGTGCTCTGGGCGACCAGGTCGCCGGCGGAGTTGAGCAGATACAGGTCGATGTCGTCCGGCCCAGGTATCGACAACACCCAACGGGCGACGGCGACGTCGGTGACCGTGAACGGAATCAGCACCAGGCCGCCGCCGTCGTCGGCGGTGAACGGTGTCTGGTCGGGGTCTTGCAACACGGTGCCGGGGTTCGGCGTGGCGACGACGAGCCCGTGCGGCGCCGCTGCGTACGGGCCGGTGTAGCCGAACTTCACGTCGAACGACACGGAACCATCGGCTCCGCTACCCGTGACCTCCGCAGGGGCGCTGAGTTGAACGCCCTTGACGGCGATGGGGCTACGCACATGGAAGCCGCTGCCGTTCCATGTCAGATCACCGGTTCGCCACTCGCCGTTCGGCGCGCCGACGTTGGTGAACGTCACGGTGTACGACGCCGACTGACCGGGAGCGAGCGTGATCGTGGTCGGGTTGACCGCCACGTCGTATCCCTCGGGGGCGTTGACGCCGACCGTGAACGTCACCGTGCTGGCGGCCACGCTGGTGACGGTGCGGGTCACGGTCTCCGTGCCGGCGATGTCGGCGATGCCGATCGACGGGTAGTTGAGGTTCTGCGCCGTCGTCGGGATGCCTGCCGCGGCGAGGCTGCCACAGCTGCTGGTCGGGTTGGAGAACGCCTCCGGCGCTGCCTCGCACAGGAAGCCGAGGTATTCGGTGATGCCCGCGTCGTAGACCAGGCCCGGGTTGAACATCGAACCTGGCGCGGCGACCTTCCCGGGCTTGACCATGCCCGCGCCCATGGCGAACGGGCCGGCTTGACTGACCCGGTCGTTGTCGCGGACGTTGGTGTTCGCCGTGCCCATCAGTGCCGACTTGGCCATGGCCGGAGTCCAGTCCGGATGAGCTTGCTTCAAGAGGGCGTACAGACCGGCCGTGACCGGGCTCGACATCGACGTGCCGGCGATGGCCTGGAACAGTTCTCCGGGCACGAACCCTGCATCGGTGAACGGTGAGGCCCCGGCCAACACCTGTAGGCCCGGCGCAGTGATGTCGGGCTTGATGATGTCGGCAGCCGTCGGGTTCGGGCCGCGCGACGAGAAGATCGTCATCGAGGGCGCGTAGCTGATCTTGGTGATCTTGTCCCACTCGATCTCGGCGCGTGGCCGGCGCTTCCCGGCGATGTAGGCCTTGATCTTCAAGCCGGGGGTGTAGTCGACGTGCACCGTCGGCACCCAGTGGTTGTCGCTGAACAAGTTGTCGTCGTCAGAGGCGTTGTAGAGGATCATCCCCTTGCCACCGGCACGGAACACCTCTGCGCTCTTGGCGACGCGGCCGTTGCCGCCGCGCCGGCAGAGGACGATCTTGCCGGCAACCTTGGCCGGATCGAGTGAGCCGTCGAGACACAAGTCGCTCGTACCGGCGAACTCGGCGTCGACCAGAGGAAGCGAGGAGCGCGTGCCGCGCGTGACCGACGCACCCTTGATCGTCGGGCCGTCCTTCAACTTGATGACGCCCTGGAAGAAGCGACGCTGCGAGTTGGCACCGACGGCGGTGACCCAGGGAACGTCGGCGGGGCCGCCGATCGTCTCCGGGCCGGGACCGTCGTTGCCGGCCGACACCGCGGCGAACACGCCCGCGTTCGCTGCGAACAGGAACGCGATCGTGTCACCACTCCAGATGCTCGGGCCGCCGCCGATCGAGTAGTTGATGACGTCGACGCCGTCGTCGACCGCTTGATCGATGGCCGCGACGAGGTCGGAGGTGAAGCCGCCGAGATTGCCGAGGGCCTTGTAGGCGATCACCTGGGCGCGCGGAGCGATGCCGGAGATGCGACCGAGCTTGCGCCCGAAGATCGTCGCCTGCACGTCGGCGTTGCCGGCCGCGGTGGACGCCGTGTGCGTGCCGTGGCCTTCGTCGTCGCGTGCCGAGTCGAACTCGTCCGGGTCGGCGCCGATCACGCTGCGGTACGTGTCGAGCATCTGCCGTGCACCGATGAGCTTGTTGTTGCACGTGAACGGAGCGTCGTTCGGGTTCGCGGCGGTGTTGCCGAAGTCGCACGGGTTGCCGACCGCGCTGTCGAGCGGATCGTGGGCCGGGAAGGAACCATCGTCGGCGAAGCTCGGATGCTCCGGCCAGATGCCAGTGTCGATCACGCCGACCACGACACCTTCACCGGTGAGGCCGCTGCTCCAGGCGCGGCCGCGACCGGTGAGGCCGAGGAACTTGCCGAGGTCGTCGGTGACGCGTCCTTCGTGGTCGTCGTCATCACCGTGATGATCGTTGTCGTCGTGGGTGACCTGTCGCAGCTCGTCTGGCAACACCATCGACACCTTGGAATTGGCAGCGATTCGCACTGCCTCGCTGTAGTCGAGTTTGGCCGAGAAACCGTTGAGCGCGTTCGCGTAGTCCTGCACCTTGGCGTCGGCGCTGACTCCCGCCTCGGCGAGCACCTGATCGTGTGACGCGTCCAGCGCGGCGCCCTGTGCCTCCGCCGCGGGCGTGTCGAGCGCATCGGGCGCGATCGTGGTGACCAATGGATCGGCACTCATCACGACGATGTAGCTGCCGGTCTCGCTCTCGACGACCGTCTTGGACCCCGCCAACGATGTGTCGTCAGGTGCAGGCTCCTCAGCGGTCGCCTGGCTCAGCGGAGCGATGACGGCGAGCGCGAGCGCGGCGCTGCCCATCAGAGCAATCGGTCTCTTCACAATGGTTCCTCTCGTGCCGTTCGGTTTGCGGAGGAGCGGACGTCACCTTCTAGTTGGCCTAGTTGGCCGGGACCAGCTTGTTGACGGCCGCCCCGAATTTGTCCCCATCGAACGCGAAGCTAACAACGAAGTTGGAACACGACAAGCTGAACCTCATGGAGTGATGGAATGCGCGTTTCCAACACGGCGAGTGATCGTTTCGGGGCCCGGCGACCCTGATTTCTTTACTCGCACAAGAAGGGCGTGCGCGAACCGCCGGCGTGATAGTTGAACGATTTTTGACCGGTCGAAAGAACGATCAGCGCGCCGTCGGTCATCACTTGCGGATACTGCATGCCGGGCTGCGGGCAACCGAGCGATCCGTCAGGCCATTCCTTCAACGTCGCCGAGACGACCTCGATCTGATCGGTGCCGATCGACAATCGCTTGGCGAGATCGGCCACGGCGATGTCGATGTACGGTTGCAGGCCGGGGTCGATCGATCCAGTGGACATCGTGCTCCCTTCGGAAGGCGTCGAGATCGGTGCCGCCTTCGAGGTCGTCGGCGGCGCGAGCAACGGCGTCGTCGAAGTCGTGGGCTCGTCCGGCGCCGGCGCGTCGACGGGTGTGGTCGACGAGGCCGGCGACGTCGAGGGAACCGACACCGGGGCGGAGGTGCTGTCGCGACCGGCCTCGTCGCTGCCGCATGCGCCGAGCAACACCAGCGACGTCAGCAGCCCGACGATCAGTGACTTCCCACGCATGTGCATCGACCTCCTGGCTCAACCTAGCCATGGCGATCGTCGAAGGGACCGCGGCCGTGTGGCCCGGCGTGTCGCCGGGCCACACGATCCACG
>DATBKA010000675.1:0-2147 GCA_036556105.1 Ilumatobacteraceae bacterium
GTGCACGCCTTCCCCGCAATCGAGGATGTAGGCGACGTCGCCGATCACGATGGCGTTGGCGTAGCCGGCGCGCGTCGCCTTCGGATTGGAGGCTCCGGCCGTACCGAGGAGGATCAGCCGTTCGTGGGCGTCGACGCGCAACGGCTCCCGTGTCGGCCCGGCCCCCGACAAGGGCGCGGCCGTGACGCCGGCGCGGCGAAGAACATCAGATGCTTGGCACATGCTCCTCGCCGGCGGCGAAACCTCCTACGCCTCGCGCCCGTCGAGGTAGACGACACCCTTGGTGCCGTCGACCGTGATCGTCTGGCCGGTGGTGATGCGCGTCGTGCCGTCAACGGTGCCGACGACCGCGGGGATGTTGAACTCGCGAGCGACGATCGCGCAGTGGCTCATCACGCCACCGACGTCGGCGACGACGGCTCCGGCGATGGCGAACATGGGCACCCACGGCGGCAATGTCATCTCGCAGACCATGACCTCACCGTCGAGCAGATCTCCCGCGGCCTCCAGCGATCGCACCACGCGGGCCACCCCGCGATATGTGCCGGGCGAGCCGGCGACGGCGTCGATGACAGCTGGATCCTGTTCTCCTTCTGCCGGGGCCTTGATGCCCAGCAGACGAGTGACGATCGCGTCCATGAAGGGGTCGACAAAATCACCTGGCGGGGGCCCGGGTGGGGTGCCGACGGCGCCGGGAGGCGTGACCTGCGCCGCGGCCTTCACCTCCGCTTTGCGCTTGTCGACCTTCTGGCGTTGATCGCCGCCATTGATCAACGCGTCGCGCACCTCGTCGCGGTAGAGGAAGAACACGTCATCGCGCGTGGCGATCACACCATCGCGGGCGAGGGCGTCGCCGACGGCGAGCACGAAGGTGCGCAGCAGAACGACACCCATCTGGTCGATGTAGAAGGCGTGATCCTCTGTAAGCGGTACCGCGTATTGCGACGCTTCGTAGAGCTCCTCGAAGCGGGCGAGCTTGTCGGGATCGTCGGCGAGCTTGGCGCGGATCTTGGCGACGAGGTCTTCACGGAGCTTCACGGCACGTTCGAACTGGCGCATCGGGTCGTCGCCGTCGTCCATGTTGATGTAGCGAGCGATGTTGCCGAGCGGGATCGCCGGGTTCTCGCGCCACGGCACGTCGGCGATGTCGTAGACAGCGTCGCTGCGCCAGCCGAAGTCGAACAGGTACGCGCTCAGCCGGTCGAGGAAAGCGCGCCCCTCGTCGGTCTCGGCCAACTTGGCGGCCAGATCGCGCGGGTGGGTCTCGTCGAACACTCGCCGCAGCGTCGGACTGGTGCGGGCCTCGCGGCTGAGCGCCCACAGACCGTGTGCGGCGTCGACGGGACGGGTGTGGTAGCCCTGCAGGATCTGGTACGACTCCGTGGGATCGTCGGGGTGTATCACCTCGGTGTAGAGGTCGGACAGCGCCGCCCCCGACACCAGGGCGAAGTTGATGTGGCCGTGGACGTACCACATCTGGGTCATCCAGTCCGTCATGTCGTCGAACTTGGCCAACAGTTCGGCGTTGCTCATCCCCGAGTAGTCGGCGGTGCGCTCCGCTTCGTTGCGCCCGCGGATCATCGGTAGCCATTCATTGGTCCACCGCTTGCCGACCTGGGGAACCTTCTCCTCGAGGGTGTTGAGATAGCGACTCATGCGGTCTTCGACGACCGCCTCGTCGGGATGCGGATGGAACGCCATGTAGAAGTAGTGGTTGATGGCCTGGTTGGACGCCACGATTGGGCAGTCGTACTCCGCCTGCGCTTCGGTGAACCCGACTGCCAGCGTTGACATCACCAAGTCTTGCGACAACGGATGCAATGGCCGCGGCGCGTGCATCTTGTCGTGAGCCCAGAACCCTTCGATCTCGTCGGGTCCCGGAAACCTCACCTGCTCGGCGGTGTCTGTCATGCCATACCCCCTCTGGTAGTGGAGCGGTCCCCCAGGTACCGCGACGTCGTGGATACTAGTGTCGCCTAGCCCCAAAGCATCTTCGTGGCCAGCGCCGCGCCTTCGGCCAATGCGTGGAACTTCGGCCAGACCACCGTCGGGTGAACTTCCGGTGCGTAGCTGGCCCGTGACGAGAACCCGCAGTCGGCTCCGGCGATCACGTTCTCCTTGCCGACGATCGAGGCGTAGTTGCAGAT
>DATBKA010000676.1:0-3793 GCA_036556105.1 Ilumatobacteraceae bacterium
CAGCGGAGTGATCGTCAGGAATGGGATCGCGTCGTGGGTCACTGAACCGGGCGTTGTCGAGCCCTGATTCGTCGAGCTTCTCCTGCGCCCGGTCGAGCGCGTATTGGGAGATGTCGAAGCCGATGAAGGTCGACCGCGGGAACGCCGCCGCCATCAACAACACCGCGCTTCCTGCACCGCAGCCGACGTCGATCACGGTTGCGCCCGCCGTCAGGCGGTCGACCACGCCGTCGAGAGTCGGCAGCACGACAGGTAGGAGGAATGTGTTGTTCCAGGGTTCGAAGCTGCGCTCGATGCCGATCGCTGCGCCAGGACCGTGGCTGTCGTAGTCGTGGCCGAGACCGGTCACGAAGCTCTCGCGAGCGCGGGTCAAGGACTGCATCGTCTCCGGCAGACGATGGAACATGCCCATGCCGAACGCGGGATGGTCCGGTGTCGCCAGCACCGCAACGGCCTCGGGTGACATCGAGAACCGCTCCGCGGCGTCGACGTCGACGAGCTTGGCCGCTGCTTGGTTGTACGCCCACTCTCGAACCCAGCGCTCGTCGAGGCCGGTGTGCTCGGCCAGCTCGCTCGTCGTCAGCGGCGTGCCGGCGCGGCTCATCGCCCGATACAAACCGAGCTGATCGCCGAGATGCACCATTCCCGCGGTCACGGCGCCTTCGAGCTTGGAGAACAGCAGCAGCGAGTACTGCTTGAGCAGATCGACGTCGGGTTGGATGCTCATTCGGGATCGGTGAATGCCGCGCCCCGCTTCTCGAAGTTGGCCATCACCGCCTCCACTTGGTTGGGTCGCCCGACCAGCGACGAGATGACCCGCCGCTCGGCAGCGAACTGCTCGGCGGCGCCCGAGTTGAACAACCCGTTGAGCAGCGCTTTCGCGCCGCGGATGGCATCGGGGCTGCGCGCCGCGATCTCCGCAGCAAGGGCCAGCGCCTCGTCGCGAGGCGACTCCGAAAGCCTCGTCGCCAGCCCGAGGGCGAACGCCTCGCGACCGTCGAACACTCGCGCCGTGAACACCAGTTCCTTGGCGACGTCGGCGCGCACCAGCGAGCTCAACATCATCGTGCCGGTCATGTCCGGCACCAGTCCCCAGTGAATCTCGCGCACGCTGAGCTGCGTGTCGGGGTGGACGATACGGATGTCGGCGCCGAGGGCGATCTGGATGCCACCACCGAGCGCGTGGCCGTGGACGGCAGCGATCACCGGCACCGGGATCTCCTGCCACACCCAACAGACCTGCTGGCCGAGGTGGGTGATCCGCCCCTCTTCCATCGCTCCCGGGTTGCCGCGGTCGTCGTCGTCACGCTGGCCACTGGCCATCACCTGGAACGTGGAGAAGTCGAGTCCGGCGCAGAACGATCGACCCTCGCCGCTGAGCACGACGCAGCGCACCCCGCTCTCCGTCTTGAGGCGTCCACCGGTCTCGGCGAGCGCTTGGAACATCGGTCCATCCAGCGCGTTGCGCTTGTCGGCGCGGTTCATGCGGACATCGGCGACGCCGTCGGAGATCGACACAGTGACACGATCGGACATGTCCCGAGTGTTGCACGTAGCATGCAGAGGCTGAGGCTCGGATCAGTCGACGAGGCGCAGACCGGTGGGCGTCGTCGACGGCTCGGCGAGCGGCAAGTCGACGACGAACTCCGTGCGGTGAGCGGGGAAGATGTGCTCACTCAACAGGATCGGTTCACCAGCCGTGCTGGTGGTCAAGCGCTCGCAACGCAGCACCGGGCTGCCGGCGGGAACCTCGAGCAGCGCGGCGTCGTCGGCATTCACCGAGGCCGCACCGATCGTCTGTGTCGCGCCGCGCAGCGACACGCCGAGCAACTCGTAGAACGGCCGCCGCTCGACATCGCGCCGGCTGAGACTCTGGCCGAGCTCGGCAGGGCACCACACCGTGACGACTGCGAACGGCTCGCCGTCGGCACGATTGACGCGTTTGACCCGCAACACCTGGTCGGTGTGCAGCTGCTCGGCAACGTGCGCCGGTGCCGCCACGAAGGCGAACTCCAGGATCTGGCGCTGCGGATGGATGCCGCGCTCTTCGAGTTGGCGCTCGATGGTGTCCAGCTGCGTGAGGCGCTGCTGCAGCGGTGTGCTGCGGGCGAACCAGCCGAAACCCTGGCGCGATTCGATCAGGCGCTCGTCGCGCAAGGTTTCCAGAGCGCGGCGCACCGTGACGCGACTGACGCCGAACTCGGCGGAGAGATCACTCTCACTGGGGAGCACGTGGCCGGGTCCCACTGCGCTGATCCGTTCGCGCAAGGTTTGGGCGATCTGCTGGTAACGAATCGTGCGCACTTGTATTATGCTTGTCTACATCTGCCCCAATTGCAAGATCGAGAATCGGAGAGCTCGCCATGACCGTCACCGCAGGTACGCCGATCGAACTGGTCCAGCGGGTCTACGCGACGCTGACCGAGCGCTGCAACGCAGGACGGACCCGCCTCGGCAGACCGCTGACGCTCACGGAGAAGATCCTCCTCAACCACCTGTCTGACGCATCGGCGCCGATCGAGCGTGGCGCCACCTACAACGACTTCCACCCCGATCGAGTGGCCATGCAGGATGCGACTGCGCAGATGGCGTTGCTGCAGTTCATGACGGCAGGGCTTCCCACCACCGCCGTGCCCAGCACGGTGCACTGCGACCACCTGATCGCGGCCAAGGTCGGGGCGCGAATCGACCTCGGGGTCGCCATCGACACGAACAAGGAGGTTTACGACTTCCTGCGCTCGGTCAGCGCCAAGTACGGGATCGGCTTCTGGGGTCCCGGCAGCGGGATCATCCATCAGGTCGTGCTCGAGAACTATGCGTTTCCGGGCGGGATGATGATCGGCACCGACAGCCACACCCCGAACGCCGGAGGGCTGGGCATGGTGGCGATCGGAGTCGGCGGTGCCGATGCGGTCGACGTGATGACCGGCTTCCCGTTCAACGTTCGGTGGCCGAAGGTCATCGGCGTCAAGCTCACCGGTGCGATCAGCGGATGGTCGGCACCGAAGGACGTCATCCTCGAAGTTGCCCGGGTCCTCACCGTCGAAGGCGGCACCGGTGCCATCGTCGAATACTTCGGCCCCGGTGCCGACACGATCTCGGCCACCGGCAAGGCGACGATCTGCAACATGGGCGCCGAGATCGGCGCCACGTGCAGCGTGTTCGGCTACGACCAGAACATGGCGATGTACCTCAAGGCAACCGGCCGGGAGGCGATCGCCGACGCGGCCGACGCCGTCGCCGCCGACCTGCGCCCCGACGAGGGCGCCTCGTACGACCAGTTGATCGAGATCGACCTCGATCAGCTGAAGCCGTTGATCAATGGCCCGCACTCCCCCGACCGCGCCAATCGGGTCGGCGCCGCAGTCGGCGCCGAGGCACGCGCCAACGATTGGCCGCTCGAGATCTCCGCCGCCCTGATCGGGAGTTGCACGAACAGCTCGTACGAGGATCTCACCCGCGTCGCCTCGATCGCCCGCCAGGCTGCGGCCCGCGGGCTGCGCGTCAAGACCGATCTGTTGATCACCCCCGGGTCGGAGCAGACGCGGGCGACGATCGAGCGCGATGGGTTGCTGGCCGATCTCGAAGCGATCGGGGCCACGGTGCTCGCCAACGCTTGCGGGCCGTGCATCGGGCAATGGGACCGTCCGCCCGAGGCCAACGGAGTCCCCAACACCATCGTCAACTCGTTCAACCGCAACTTCCCGAAGCGCAACGACGGCTCGGCGAACACGCTCAGCTTCGTCACCTCGCCCGACACCGTCGTGGCGCTCGCGCTCGCCGGTCGCCTCGA
>DATBKA010000677.1:0-5732 GCA_036556105.1 Ilumatobacteraceae bacterium
CTGAGTCGAGTTGCGGTCCGAAAGAGGCGACCAACGCAGGATGATGCCGATCGTCAGGTTGAAGAGCGGCGGCTGCACGTGGAGGTACCAGATGCTGCCGAGCAGGTGGTGGCGCAGCGTCTCTCGCGGCACGAGTTGCCAGCCCCAGTCGAGGAACGCGTCAGAGTACGTGACGCCGCTGGCCCACTGCACGAGCCGCACCGCCGTCCAGAACGCGACGGTCAGCAGCAGTGGGCGATGCCGTGGCCAGACGCGACTGATGGCGAACTTTCGATACACCCACATCCGCGGCTGATCGTAGGTGCGCGGCGGTGACGTGCCGGCCGCAAGCGGATTTTTGCGAGGTGACAGGTGGACGTACGCTCGCCGGCATGACTTCACCTGTTCGAGTTGCCGTCACCGGCGCCGCCGGCCAGATCGGTTACAGCCTGCTGTTCCGCATCGCTTCGGGGTCGATGCTCGGGCCGGAGACGCCCGTGATCCTGCAGCTGCTGGAGATCACGCCGGCGCTCGGCGCCTTGGGTGGCGTGAAGATGGAGCTCGACGACTGCGCCTTCCCGCTGCTCGCCGACGTGGTCTGCACCGACGATGCCGACGTCGCCTTCGGCGATGTCGATGTGGCGATGCTGGTGGGAGCGATGCCGCGCAAAGCGGGCATGGAGCGCAGCGATCTGCTCGGCGCCAACGGCGGCATCTTCAAGCCGCAAGGCGCGGCGCTGAGTCGCAGCGCCAAGAAGGACGTCAAGATCCTCGTCGTCGGCAACCCGGCCAACACGAATGCTCTGATCGCGATGAGCAACGCACCGGACCTCGATCCCGGGCGCTTCACAGCGATGACACGGCTCGACCACAACCGAGCCATCAGCCAGTTGGCGATGAAGGTCGGTGCGACGGTCAACGACGTCACCAACATGACGATCTGGGGGAACCATTCGGTCACGCAGTACCCGGACCTCTTTCACGCACAGGTCTCCGGCAAGAACGCGTACGAGTTGATCAACGACCACGCGTGGGTCGACGGGACGTACATCCCGACCGTCGCCAAACGCGGCGCCGCCGTGATCGAGGCCCGCGGCGCGTCGTCCGCAGCCTCAGCCGCCAACGCGGCCGTCGACCACATTCGCAGTTGGGCACTCGGTACTCCTGACGGCGACTGGGTGTCGATGGCGATCCCGAGCGACGGCTCCTACGGCGTGGCCGCAGGCATCATCTCCTCGTTCCCGTGCACCTGCAAGAACGGCGAGTACTCGATCGTGCAAGGCCTCGACATCGACGATTACTCGCGCGGCAAGATCGACGCCTCCGTCGGTGAGCTGATCGAGGAGCGCGACGCCGTCCGCGACCTCGGCCTGATCTAGCTCGACCTCACTCGCTCGCTGTCGCTCGCTCACTCCTCGCTCACTCCTCACTCCTCACTCACTCCGTGACCGTCCTCGCCCCGCATGGGCGCGAAAACCCCCCACCGGCGGCACGCGGCGCGCCCAAGCCTTCCGAATGGGCGCGAAAACCCCCCACCGGCGACAGATTTCGCGCCCATGCAAGCCGGGGGGTCAGCTGAAGGTGGCGACCTCACAGGCGACGGCGGTCATCCGGTCGACGCCGAGCTTCAGCTCTTCGTCGCTGATCCGCTGTGACGTACCTTCCGTGGCGGCGATGATGTCGCTGATGGTGACGAGGCACAACGTCTCGATCTTGTGGAGGGCGCCGAGCGTGTAGAGCACCGCGGCCTCCATCTCCACGGCGAGGTGACCGCGGTCCTTCCAACTCTGCATCATCCCCGGGCGGGGGTCGTAGAACAGCGCGCTCGACACGATCGGCCCGACATGCACCGTCGCCCCACTGGCGCGGGCGTACTCGACGGCCCGCTCGACCAGCGACCACGACGCCGTCGGCGCGTGGGCGAGACCGCCGGTGAGCAGCCCGACGATCGGATCGTCGGCGGTTGCACTGATTCCCACGACGGTGTCAGCCATCTTCAACCCGTCGGCGAGCCCACCGGCGGTGCCGACGCGGATGATCCGCTTCACGCCGAGTTGGATGAGCTCGCTGTAGTAGATCGCCGCGCTGGCACAGCCCATGCCCACCGACTGGACGCTGATCGGCCGGCCCTTGTACGTGCCGGTGTAGCCGAGCATGCCGCGCTCCTCGTTGACGCAGCGGGCGCCGGCCTCGAAGAACGTCTCGGCGATGTGCTTGGCGCGGCGAGGGTCGCCTGGCACCAGCACGGCGGGGGCATAGTCGGAGGGCTCGGCGCGGAGATGAACGGGCATGAAGTCGAGGCTAGCGGTGGGTCACTTCAAGAACCGGGAGGTGGTGTTGTCGGCCAACACCTTGCCGCCGGTCTGGCACGTCGGGCAGTAGGCGACGGTGTACCCGCTGTACGCGACGGAGCGGATCGTGTCGCCGCAGACCGGGCAGGCCTCGCCGACGCGGTTGTGGACACGCCCCGGTCGATCGGCAGACGAGCTCATGTCGGGGCGGGTCCGTTCGTAGGCCAGCCCTTCCTCGACGGCATCGTGGATGGCGGCAACGATCGCTTTGGCTCCTTCCGCGCCGAGCTTGCCGGTCATCGCGAACGGGGAGATCTTGGCGCGATGGCAGATCTCGTTGGCCAGCATCCGTCCCAGCCCGGCGATCTGATGCTGGTCGCGGAGGTAGCCGTGGACACGCATGTTCGTCGACGCGAACGACGCGGCAAGCGACTCGGCGGTCACGTCGAGCGCCTCCGGCCCGAGGCGATCGAGCGGCGGGCCATCGCTCGCCGCACGATCGAGGCACCACACACCGGCGCGCCGCTCGGTGCCCGCCTCGGTGAGCAGCAGTGCAGGGCCGGCGTCGAACACGAAGCGCGCTTGCCCGTTGCGAGGCTTGGCCGACTGCTTCTCGTCGACGAGCAAGCGGCCCCCTTGCATCAGGTGGACGACGAACATGACCGGCTCGAACTCGAGCTTGAGGTACTTGCCGCGCCGGGTTACTTGTTGCAACGGGAGCCCGTACGCCACCTCCGGTCGGGGGAGAGCCGTCTTCAACGCGGTGAACGTGAGCGGCAGGAACCTGACCAGCTTCGACCCGGTGAACTGCGCGGTCAGGCGCTCGGCGTGGGCTTGGACCTCAGGAAGTTCGGGCATCGGGAACCCTCAGCGGTACTCGGTCTGCTCGCCAACCGCGGTGAACACCGCGTCGAGTGCTGCGAACACCGGTTGGGAGTCGATCAGCTTCTGCTGGTTGCCAGAGAGACGGATCAGACCTTTGAGGAACGCCTCCTGGGCGTTGATGTCGCCGGTCGCCACACCCTTGGCCGTCGCCCACGACTGCTCCATGCAGACATCGGCGTCGTCCGCGGGCCCGGCTCCGAACGAAGCCTCCCCGCCGCCGAGGCGTAGGTGATAGGTGACGTCACCCTCGGGCCCGTCGGTGACGACCTGCGTGACGGCGATGTCGTGAGTCGCGGCCAGGGCGGCGAGCTCAGTACTGCCGGCGACCTGGCGTGACAGGGCATCGATCCAAGCGAGACTGAGATAGCGGATCACCGCCGCATAGTCTGCCGGATCGTCATGTCGTTCACTGCTGCCGACGAGGCTCGTCATCGGGATGTGGCGGTGGAGGCGTGGTGGTGGTGGGGATGGAACGAGGACGCCACGGCAGGCGTCTATGTCGGCCTGGAGCTCCGCGGTCGCACGTTCGACTACTGGGCCGGACTCGTCCGCAGTGATGAGCCGTATCTCTACGTGGAAGAGCTCAACGGCGAGGGGCTGCGTGCGGGCCTGGAGATCAAGCCGCCGCAGATGTGGGCCGACCATGTTTGCGACGTTCCGTTCCGGCAGTGGAGCGTCGGCAACGAGGCACACGGTGTGCTCCTCGACGATCCGACGGAAGCATGGCGGCGTGCCCACGGCACTCCGGTGCCGGTCACGTTCGACATCGAATGGGGATCGACGGCGGGCGCGACACCGATCGACCACGGGTACGAGCAGGCCGGCGACATCGATGCGCGCATCGAACTGACCGAGGGCGTGCTCGAGTTGGTCGGGCCCGGGCATCGCCTGCACGTGTGGGGCGTGCCATACCTCCCGCGGACGTTCGCCATGCCGGTGACGGCCCACGGGCGTGGACCGTACCGGCGCAGCGACGGGGTGAACGTCGATCAGGTGTTGACGTCCACGGGCTGGCTGGCCCGCGTCTCTGCCTGAGGATCGGTCTGGCGAGGCGACGGCGGGGTCATCGGTCGCGGTGGTTGCGTGCGCGTCCTCCGCCGGATGAACGGGATCGTCAACCCGAGAGCGAGGCCCAGCACGACGAGGAACGGCGCCGTGTAGCCGATGAAGATCAGGATCGCGGCAAGTGCCATCACGAACCCGTGCCACCCGCTCCTGAACGCCGTGCCGATCGTGGTGTCCTCGTGCTTGTCGGGAGCGACCTTGGCAGCAGGCTCCGGGCTGAGGCTGAGGTTGACTCGCAGCGTCGCCAGCGACGTCCGCTCGCTGATCGCCCGCTTCATCGCCTGGTACTTCTCGACGGCGGTCTCGCGTTCGGTGAGCTGGCTCTCCAAGCTCAGGACTTGCCCGAGGTCGGTCGCCGCTTCGAGCAGCTTGCGCACCCGTTCCAGGCTCGCCTGGGCCGTCGCCAGCCTGGCGTCGATGTCGACGACCTGACTGGTCACGTCCTCGGTGCCTTGTGAGACAGTGCGTCGCGTGCCGATCGAGTCGAGGTCGGCGATCGCCGACTCGACCTCTGACGGCGGCAGCTTGATGACGAAGGACGCCGTCGAGGAGCGGTCGTCGGTGATGTTGATCGACCGGTCGTCGATGCGTCCGGCGTGCCGAGCAGCAAGGGCGACGACCGCGTCGGTCGCCGTCGTCATGTCGTCGACTTCGAGCCCGAAGGTCACGTCGATGGCGAGGAACCGCTCCTCCGGCAGCGGCTCAATCGTGTCGATGCCCGAGCCGCCCGTCGACGGATCTCCCGGGATCGCCGCAGCCTCCGTCGCCGAAGGCGCGTCGACCTGGTTCGCATGGGTAGGGATCGGGACGGTCATCGACGACGACTTGTCGTCGGCGCCCCCGCATCCAGTGACGCCGATGATGGCAGCTGCGAGGGCGGCGGCGATCCGGATCCCTCGAGCCGTTCTGTTGGAGTGGGCAGTGTTCACGTGTGCCATGCCGGTTCGACGTGACCGGCGACACGTCGGTTCCCGCGGTGGGTGTCAGTCGTGTGACGAACCTGCGGCGGCGGCGCGGCGGTGGCGGCGGTACTCGATCGCCACGGGTAGCAAGGAGATGGCGACGACCACCACGGCGGCGAGCTCGATGTTGTTCTTGATCACATCGATCTGACCGAGGAAGTAACCGAGCACGGTGATGCCCCCGGCCCACACGACCGCGCCGACCGCATTGGCCATGATGAACGTGCGCCGGTTCATCTTGCCGACGCCGGCCATCACCGGCACGAACGTGCGCACGATCGGCACGAAGCGGGCGATCACCAATGCCTTCGTGCCGTGGTGATCGAAGAAGGCTTGCGTCTTGGCCACGTTGCGTTGGCTGAACAGTCGCCCTTCGGGCCGGTCGAACACCGACGGTCCGAACGTGCGTCCGATCTGATAGCCGACCTGGTTGCCGACGAACGCACACACGACGAGCAGCGGGGCGACGAGACCGATCGAAGGCAGGTGGGGAAGGCCCTTCGGCTTCGACGACAGGAAACCGGCCACGAACAACAGCGAGTCACCCGGC
>DATBKA010000678.1:0-1834 GCA_036556105.1 Ilumatobacteraceae bacterium
CGGCTGCGGGGGTTGGCGAAGAAGAAGTCGTCGAGGTCCTTCAGCGCTGTGATCTGCATCGTCAGCCGCCCGGCGATCGCCTCGTCCTGGTACTGGGTGGCGACGAGCGGATAGATGCCGAGGTGATCGGCCTGGTGGGAGAAGTCGATGACCACCTCCACGTTCGCCCGCTCGTCGCTGCCGAGCGGGAAGCCCGCGAGGCGGCCGACGACACCACCGGCCAGCGTCAACGCGACCTTCTGCTGGGTCGACCCGCTGCTGGCGAAGCCCGTGACGGCAGCGTGATCGGCCACGCGCCGTGGCAGCTTGATCATGACGGTTGTGTCCGCCGGGAACGCACTCGCATCGAGTTCCCAGTCGTTCTCCGTCGACCCCGGGCCGCCGCGCATCGAGAGCGAGAACTTCACCTTGCCGCCAGGCACCGCCATCTGTGGGGCGACATTGCGCTGGCCGACGTTGTTGTCGAACCGGACCAGCAGGTCGTGGCGCAGCGGGACGGTGGTGAGGTCGGCGACCGAGCGGTCCTCGGCGACGGACGCCACCGCGAGCAGGCATTCGTGACCGACGATCTGTGGCGTCCAGATGAACGGCCCAACCCGCACGGCGCCGCCGGCGGGGATCGGATCGCTGATCGTCAGGGTGCCGAGCGACGTGAAGTGCGTCGGCCAGATCATCCCGGTACCGGGGTCGCACCGGTAGGCCCGCAGCGTGGCGGTCCCAGTGGGCACGGCGGCCGTTCCCCGATTGTGGACGCGGACGTACAGGTAGTTGGGCACACCGTTGATCGGCGGTTGATGACCGAGCTCCGGATCGTCGCCGAGCCCCGGATCGCCGTTGCGCACCGAGATGTCAGGTGACTCCCAGTGCGGTACCGGGCTCGGCTGGGCGCCGGTGTCGGCGGCACTGTCGCGCACGTACAGGTCTACAGCCGTGCCGCTGGCGTCGCTCACGTCGAGTGCCTCGTTGAGCAGCGTGGCCAACACCATCTGGGTGACCTTCGTCAGATACGCCATGTCGACCGTGGCCGGGAGATCGCTCGACTCGTGATAGTTGGGGTTGCCGTCGCCCTCGTACGCGCCGATCGCCACGTAACCGTGGCTCTCGAACGGCATGTAGTCGCTGGCGAAGATCGGGCCGAGCTTGACGGGCAGGTCGGTGTAGTCGACCGCCGCTTGCGCCATGACGGCACCGAAGGCGATCGACGCTGCGTCGTTGCCTGCGACCACGTTGCCAAGGTCTCGTTCGACGGTGATCGATCCGTCCGCCGGAGGGAATCCGATCATGTCGAGGTTGACGACGAGGCGGACGTTCTCGCCCGCGTCGTGCAGCGACTGGGCGTACACCGTCGACCCGAGCAGACCTTGCTCCTCGCCGGAGAAGGCGACGAAGCGCACCGTCGCATCGAGTGGCAACGCGGCGACGAGCCGAGCGATCTCGAGCATCGCGGCCACACCGCTCGCGTTGTCGTCGGCGCCCGGCGCGGGCGAGGTCGCGTCACCTGCGGTCGCCATGCGGCTGTCGTAGTGCGCGCACACGATGATCGTGTCGGTGCTGCCGGCCACGCCGGGCTTGGTGCACACGACGTTGTGCCCACTGTGGTTGGCCAGCGCCCACGGCAGGTCGGCCACGTCGCTGTAGCCGGCTGCCGTGAACCCGCCGTGCACCAGTGTGCGGGCAGTGCCGATGTGGGTGGAGCGGGTGTGGCGGCTCGGGATCGCCGCTAGCGCTGCGATCGTCGACTGCAGTTGCGTCGTCGACACCAGTTCCACGACGAGGGCGACGAACTTGTCCGGCAGCACACCGGACCACTTCTGCGCCACGCCCTCGAACTTCG
>DATBKA010000679.1:0-2824 GCA_036556105.1 Ilumatobacteraceae bacterium
GATCAGGTCGACGCGCGGCCATGGGCCGGAGGCGACCGACGAGGGTGACGTTGTCGTCGCGACCGTCGTCGCCGCCGAGCCCCCGCCACCACTGCATGCGCCGCCGACGAAGCTCACCGCCAGACTCACCGCGACCAGCGCATGGGCGCGAAACGGGTAGCGCGAGTTCCGCTTTCGCGCCCATGCGGAAGGCATGCGCGGGCGGGGCTCAGGCTTCCATGACGACGGGCACGATCATCGGCCGGCGTCGGGTGCGCTCGTTGACGAACCGGCCGGCGGCGCGGCGAACGTCGCGCTCCAGCGACTCCACGTCGCGCACACCAGCGGCGAACGCCTGCTCGACGGCATCGGCGACGGTGTCGCACGCCTCGTCGAGCAGGTCTTCGGCTTCCGGGGCATAGACCCACCCGCGAGTGATGATCTCCGGCCCGACGAGCACCTTGCCGGTCTCGATGTCGACGGTGACGACCACGACCACGACGCCTTCCTCGGCCAGCACCTTGCGGTCGCGCAACACGCCTTGGCCGACGTCGCCGACGATGCCGTCGACGTACAGGTAGCCGGCAGGCACGCGACCGGTGGCGTTCAGGCCCTCGTCGTCGAGCGTCAGCACGTCGCCGTCCTCGCACACCAGCACGTGGTCGCGAGGCACGCCCATCAGGTAGCCGAGCTTGGCATTGGCGACCATGTGGCGGTACTCGCCGTGGATCGGCACGAACCATTGCGGCCTGGTCAGTGACAGGTACGTCTTCAGCTCTTCGGCTTGCGCATGACCCGTGGCGTGCACGTCGGCGATGTGTGAATGGATCACCTGCGCACCGGCGCGCAGCAACCCGTCGATGACGCGGTTGACGTTGCCCTCGTTGCCCGGAATGGCGTGGCTCGACAGGATCACCGCGTCGGTCTCGCTGATCTTGACCCACTTGTTCTCGCCGCGACCCAACAGCGCAAGCGCCGACATCGGCTCACCCTGCGATCCGGTGGAGATCACGCAGACCTGTCCCGGCGGATAAGTGTCGATGTCTTCGATGTCGACGAGCGACTTGTCGGGGATGGAGATCACGCCGAGATCGCGCCCGATGCGGACGTTCTTCTTCATGCTCAAGCCGAGTGTCGCCACGACCCGGCCCTCGGCCACGGCAGCGTCGGCGATCTGCTGGATGCGATGCAGATGGCTGGCGAAGCTGGCAGTGATGATGCGCTGCCCGCGCAGTTCGGCGAACAGCGCACGCAGGACAACACCAACACTTCGCTCCGACGGCGCGTGACCGTGCTCTTCGGCGTTGGTCGAGTCGGCGAGCAACAAGCGGATGCCCTCGTTGGCGGCGAGCGAACCGATGCGGGCGATGTCGGTGCGGCGGCCGTCCACCGGCGTGAGGTCGAGCTTGAAGTCGCCCGAGTGCAGGATCACCCCTTGCGGGGTGTGGATCGCGATCGCATGCGAGTGCGGCACGGAGTGCGTGACCGGGATGAACTCGACGTCGAAGGGCCCGATCATCCGCCGCTCGCCATCCTTGACGACGATGAACTCGGTCTTGCCGAGCAGCCCGGCCTCCTCGATGCGGCTGCGCGCCAAGCCGAGGGTGACCGCCGAACCGAAGATCGGGAAGCTCAGTTCGCGCAGCAGGTAGTGCAGAGCGCCGACGTGGTCTTCGTGACCGTGCGTGGCGACGACGCCTTCGATGCGGTCGGCGTTCTCGCGCAGGAACGTGAAGTCGGGGAGCACGAGGTCGATGCCGTGCATGTCCGCATCGGGGAACATCAACCCGCAGTCGATGAGCAGCAACCGATCGTGCTGCTCGATGACCATGCAGTTGCGACCGATCTCGCCGAGACCGCCGAGGAAGATGACTCGAACGGGTTCAGCCATCAGTCATCACAGCGGGCGATCTGGGAAGGCATCCCGCCATCGTTGCAGGTTGGCCCAGACCTCGACAGCGCGCTCGTCGACCCACGCCGGCGCATCTCCCATCGGAAGGCGAGCTTGACCGACCGGGATGCCGAGGTGGCGCATCATCGCCTTGGACGGGATCGGGTTCGGTGCCTCGTCGCCGGTCTCGAAGGCGAAGCTCTCCAGCATGCGGCTGTTGACGAGCCGCGCCCCGTGCGTGTCGCCCTTCTCCCACAAGTCGAACATCTCCTGGTGGTCGTCGCCGGTCCAATGCGTCGCCACCCCGATCGTGCCGGCGATCCCGCTGGCCAACAACGGCAACGTCATCAGGTCGTCGCCGCTGTAGGCCTCGAACCCACTCGGTGCCGAACTGATCAACGCCGCCGTCTCCCCAGGGTTCGCCGCCGCGTCCTTCAAGGCGACGATGTTCGGCACCTCACGGAACAGCTTCAGCAACGTCGCCGTCGTGATCTTGCGACCGGTGCGGATCGGGATGTCGTAGACGATCACCGGCAGATCGCTGGCCGCGGCCACGGCACGCATGTGCGCGTCGATGCCGGCCTGAGACGGCCGGTTGTAGTACGGGCACACGGCAAGGATGCCGGCCGCGCCGAGGGCCTTCGCCTCCTTGGTGAGATGAACGGAGTGCCGCGTGTCGTACGTGCCGGTACCGGCCACGACCGGGATGGTGACCGCCTCGATGACGGCTGCGAACAGCGACAGTCGCTCGTCGTCGTTCAGTGTCGGTGCCTCGCCAGTGGTGCCGGCGATCACGAGCCCGTCGTTGCCGTGATCTTGCAGGTAGCGAGCCAACACCTTGGCGGCATCGAGATCGAGGGCTCCTTCGCTGTCGAATGGGGTGACCATTGCGGTGAGCACACGTCCGAACCGAGCCATGCACGCAATCGTAGATGAGTGCCGCGGCCGGGATAC
>DATBKA010000680.1:0-14542 GCA_036556105.1 Ilumatobacteraceae bacterium
GCCGCGCTTGGACCGCTTCGACTTGCCTGGCTTGACCGTGATGAACGCCGGGCAGTCGCCCTTGATGCAGCTGGCGTCGACGTTGCAGCTCGCTTGATCGATGACCGTCTTGCGGCCGAACTCGGTCTCCGTGGAGTGCAACGACAAGCAGTTCGACTTGACGCCGCAATCGCCGCACGCCTCGCAGACGCGCTCGTCGATCATCACTCGGTACGTGGCAGGAGCGACGATGCCGCGCTTGCGGTCGCGGCGCTTCTCCGCCGCGCACTGTTGGTCGTGGATGTGGACGGTGACGCCCTCGATCTTGCTCAGCTTCTCCTGAGCCTCGATGCTGGAGTCGCGGTGCAGGACGTCGACGCCAGCGGGCAGATCGATGCCCCGATACTTTCCGGGATCGTCGGTGGTGATGGTGATGTGCTTGACGCCTTCGGCCATCAACATTCGGGTCATCTCCGGGACCGTGCGCAAACCGGCCGCATCCTGCCCGCCGGTCATCGCCACGGCGGCGTTGTAGAGGATCTTGAACGTCATCGTCGTGCCCGAAGCGACCGCCGCTTGCACGGCGAGTTGGCCACTGTGGAAGTACGTACCGTCGCCCATGTTCTGGAAGAAGTGCTCGTCCTCGACGAACGGCGCCGTGCCGATCCACTGCGCGCCCTCGCCACCCATCTGAGTGATGCCGGTGACATCGCCGGTCTGTGGGCGGGGCACGATGCTGACCATGCCGTGACAGCCGATGCCGGCGCCGACGAGCGAGCCCTCCGGCACGAGCAGACCCGAGTTGTGCGGGCACCCGGAGCAGAAGAACGGCGTGCGAACCGCGGCGCTGCCGAGGGCGATGCGCACCGGCTCCGACTTGCGGATGGTCGTCAGCTGGTCCGCCGGGACGCGCAGCGTGATGACCCGACGCAACGAGTCGGTGAGGTTGTCGATCGTCAGCGCCCCGTAGTGGTGGATGAGCGGCTTGCCGTCGGGGTCGAGCTTGCCGATCACGGCGGGAGCGTTGGTCGTGCCGTAGAGAGCTGAACGCACACGCGTCTCGAGGAAGTCGATCTTGTCTTCGCAGACCATCACCATCGACGTGCCCGCGGCGAGCCTGCGGATCGCCTCGTGGTCGAGCGGGTGCAGCGCACCCAGCTTCAACACGCGGATGCCGAGCGCGCTCAACCGCCGCTCGTCGAGGCCGAGCATGCGCAACGACTCGAGCACCTGCTGCATGTCGTAGCCGCCGGCGACGATGCCCAACCAGGCGTCGCTGGGGTCGGTGACGAACGTGTTGATCGGGTTGGCAGCGACATACCGCTTCGCCCATTCGATGCGGTTGCCGAGCACTTCCACTTCCAATGTGTTGGCGAACGGAACGCCGACGTGACCGCTGAGCGTGGGCTGCCACGGTTCGCCGTCGATCTCGAACGTCGGCAGCACCGGGTGGACGCGGTCCGGTGCGACCTCGGCCATGCCCGAGCCGTCGGCGACCGGTGTGGTGATCTTCATCGCGGTCCACAACCCGGTGAGCCGTGACATCGCGAACGCGTGGAGGCCGAGGTCGAGCACCTCTTGCACCGTTCCTGGGTAGAACACCGGCAGATGCAGGGCGACCAACGTGGGGTCGCTGCGCGACGGCAGTGTCGACGATTTGGCAGCGGCGTCGTCGCCGACGAGGAGGACCACGCCGCCCTTGCGCGCCGTGCCACCGAAGCTGCCGTGGCGGATGGCATCACCGGCGCGATCGAGGCCGGGTGACTTGCCGTACCAGATGGCGGCGACGCCCTCATACTTCGGGCGGGCGTACGTCTGGGCCGTCTGCGAACCGAACACCGACGTCGCCGCGAGCTCTTCGTTGAGGCCCGGGACGTGAACGATGTTGAGCTCGTCGAGCAGCTTGCGCTGGCTCTGCAGCTCACGGTCGTACCCGCCGAGCGGAGACCCTTGGTACCCGGAGATGAACGCCGCCGTGTTCCACCCCTTGGCGCGATCGGCGCGCATCAGGTCGATGGGCAGGCGCACGAGCGCCTGGATGCCGGTCGCCAAGATCTGCCGCGGTGTCGCCTCGTAGCGCTGCTGCAGTGAGAACTGCTCGGTGATCGATTCGGTTGAAGCCATTCGTTGACCCCTATCGGTCGGAAGAGAAAATCTACTGCCGCGCGGACTCCATGGCCCTCCAAACTCGCTGCGGAGTCGTCGGTCCGTCGAGATGCCGTATCCCAAATGGCGCGAGCGCGTCGACCACCGCGTTGAGCACGGCGGGGATCGATCCGATCGTGCCGGACTCCCCCGCGCCCTTGGCACCGAGCGGGTTGACCCACGTGGGCGTCGCCATGTGCACGAGCTCGTAGCTCGGCAGCTCGGCGCTGGAGATCACGGGATAGTCGGCGAAGTTCGACGTGACCGGGTTGCCGTCCTCGTCGTACTGCATCGACTCGAGCAGCGCCTGGGCGACACCTTGGGCGATCCCACCGTGGATCTGACCTTCGACGATCAGCGGGTTGAGGAGCGTGCCGGCATCGTCGACGGCGACGACCCTGCGCACCGTGACCTTGCCGGTCTCCGTGTCGACGTCGACCACGGCAACATGGGCGCCGAACGGATAGGTGGGCTGGGCGGCCCTGAAGTCGCTGACACCCAGCAGTGGCGGGCCCTCGCTGCGGGCGATGTCGGCCCAACCGACCGCCGGGACCGTCGAGCCGGCGACATGGAACGTGCCCAGCTCGGCGTCGAGGACGACATCCTCCAGGGCGGCCTCGAGGAGGTGGGCGGCGCGCTCGCGGGCAGCGTCGGCGAGCTTGCCCGCCGCGACGACCAGCGACGAGCCGGCGACCTGCACGGACCGCGACCCAACCGTCAGCCCGCCCGTCGGCACCTCGTCGGTGTCGCCGTGGACGACGTCGACGGCTTCCATCGGCACGCCGAGGCGGTCGGCGATGATCATCTTCCAGGTCGTGACGTGACCTTGCCCGTAGGGCGTGGCACCGGTGAGGACGCGCATCCGCCCGTCGTCCAGCAGCTCCACGGAGCCGTACTCGGTCGGTGCCGCCGCCGACGTGATCTCGACATACACGGCAAGACCGATACCCATCTGCAACGTCGATCCACTGCTGCGTCGCTCCGCCTGCGCCTCGCGCAGCGCGTCGTAGTCCGCGGCAGCGAGGGCGCGTTCAAGCGCCTCGGCGTAGTCGCCGACGTCGTAGACGGTGCCGATGCCAGTCGTGTACGGCTCGAGGAACTTCGGCACGAAGTTGAGACGGCGAACCTCGGCAGGATCCACTCCGATGTGCGCCGCGAAGTAGTCGACGGCCCGCTCGATCGCCAACGCCGCCTCGGGGCGACCGGCGCCGCGGTACGCGGTGACCGACATCTTGTTCGTGGCCACCGACGTGCCGCGGAACCCGCAGTTGGGGATGTGGTACACGCCAGGAGCCATCCGCTGGGTCATCATCGGCAGGTAGGCACCCATCAACGGGTAGGCCCCAGCGTCTTGAACGACGTCGAGCTGATAGGCGGTGATCCGCCCGTCGCGGGTACCGCCGATGCGCACGTCGAGGCGCTGCCCGCGGCCCTGCGGCATCGCCTGCATGGCCTCCGTTCGCGTCTCGGTGAAGCGCACCGGCCGGCCGACCTTGCGCGCCAACCAACCGAGCGTCAGCTCCTCTCCGATCGTCCGCGACTTCACGCCGAACCCGCCGCCGACGTCGGGAACGACGGCCCGCACTCTCGACTCGGGAAGCTCGTACAGGCGAGCGAGGATGTCACGCGTCGGATGGGCACCTTGGCACGCCGAGTAGTGCACGAGGCGTTCACCATCCGGGCCCGGCTCCCAGTACGCCAAGCCACTGCGTGGCTCGATCGGAGCACCGTTGATGCGCTCGTTGACGACGCGCAGGTCGAGGACGACTTCGCACTCGCTGAAGTCAGCAACGTGGTCGGACGTGAACGTCGCGTAGGTGTTCGTGCCGAGCTCGGGGTGGACGAGGGTCGCGTCGCTGAGCGCATCGTCGAGATCGACGATCGCCGGCAACGGCTCGACGTCGACGTAGACGAGCGCCGCGGCATCGACCGCCGCGTGTCGATCGACCCCGACCACAGCCACGACCGGCTCGCCGACGAAGCGCACCGTGCCCTTGGCAATCAGCGGTCGTTCACTCCCGGTCTTGAGGATCGGCTGCACGTGCGGAAACGGGGGGAGGTCGAGATCGGCTCCGGTGAACACACCGAGCACCCCCGGAGCCTTCTTCGCGTCGTCGACGTCGTACGACAAGATGCGGCCGTGGGCGTACTCGCTGCGCACGAAGTGCACCCACGCCGCTTCGACGGGGATGTCTTCGGCGTAGGTTCCACCGACTGTGAGCATCCGCGGATCCTCGACCCGTTGGACTCGGTTTCCGAGGATGCTTCCCACCGCTATCGACCCGCCGCCCACCGAGGGTCGCGCATCGCGTTGGCCATATCGGCGGAAAGATAGCGCCTCGCAACCGGCGCCTGACTACCGATCGTCCCGGCAGGCGGAACCGGGAGCGCGCCAATCGCTATCGTGCGCCCGTGCGCACGAAGGTGGCGATCATCGGTGGGGGTCCGGCAGGGATGTTGCTGTCTCACCTGCTCTGGGGGTCGGGAATCGACAACGTCGTGATCGAGCTGCGCTCGCGCGAGTACGTCGAGGCCCGGATCAGGGCGGGCGTGATCGAACAAGGGACAGCCGACCTGTTGCGGTCGCTGGGGCTCGGCGCGCGCATGGACCGTGAAGGGTTCGTTCACGAAGGCGTGACGATCTCCAACTCGCTCAGCCCGTTCCGCGTCGACTTCAAGGCATTGGTCGGACGCGCCGTGATGGTCTATGGCCAGACCGAGATCCAGAAGGACCTCTACGACTCGGCGACGGGTCACGGGTGGCCGGTCGTGTTCCAGGCCGAGGACGTCCAGCTGCACGACCTGACGACGACGCTGCCGACGGTGACGTTCACCGTGCACGGAGCGAGCGAACGCGTCGAGGCCGATCACATCGCCGGCTGCGACGGGTTCCACGGCGTCAGCCGTCACGCGATCCCGGCCGACGTCCGCCGCGAGTTCGAGCGGCTGTACCCGTTCGGCTGGATGGGCGTGCTGTCCGAGACGCCACCCGTGAGCCACGAGCTGATCTACGCCCGCCACCCGCGAGGGTTCGCGCTGTGCTCGATGCGCAACCCGATGCTGTCGCGCTACTACATCCAGTGCACAGCCGACACCGAGGCCGACTCGATCAGCGATCAGCAGTTCTGGGACGAGCTGCGCCGGCGCATCCCCGAGGCCGCGGCCGACGCGCTGGTCACCGGTCCCTCGATCGAGAAGTCGATCACTCCCCTCCGCAGCTACGTCGCCGAGCCGATGCAGTGGGGTCGGCTGTTCCTCGCCGGTGATGCCGCGCACATCGTTCCGCCGACCGGAGCGAAGGGGCTCAACCTCGCCTTCTCCGATGTGTACTACCTCGCCGAGGCGCTGACCGCGCAACACGGCACCGGCTCCACGACGGCGCTCGACGAGTACGGCGCGAAGGCGCTGCGGCGCGTGTGGAAGGCGGTGCGCTTCTCGTGGTGGATGACCACGATGCTGCACACCTTTCCGGACGCGTCGGAGTTCGAGCGCCGGATGCAGGAGACCGAGCTCGACTATCTGGCGGCATCGAGCGCCGCACAGACAGCCATGGCAGAGAACTACACCGGGTTGCCGTTCTGATACACGTCGGGCGGAGGCAACGGGGCCCCGCCTGCCGGCACAGCGGCGACGGCGACGAGCTCACGTTGACGCTTGCCGGCGAGGATGCCGAAGATCACACCGAGCACGAGCCCGGCGGCGGGCAGGATCGAAACCAGAACGCTGTTCAGGGGCACCACCCCGAACAGGACCAGATCGAACGCGACGAACAACATGAACAACAGACCCAGCAGCCCGGCTGCGATCGCTCGACCGACCATCACACCACCGCCTTCCTGAACAGCGGCCGCAGCGTGCCCACCAGCCCGGCCCCGGCAGCGGCCGTGGCGACGAGGCTGATGGGGGCGGCCGGCGAATCGAATGGACCACCCTCGATCTCGAGGCGCACGTACCCAGTGCACGTGCCGTTCTCGTCGTTGTGATGCCCGACCACCTTGAACTCGACACCCGCGGGCACGAACGACGGGATGTCGTAGTCGCGAACGCCGGCGTTCGAGGTGCTGTCGGTGTCGCCCGACCAATCGTCGATGCCGACCTCGCCGAACGGCGGAGGCAGGTCGAGCCCGATCGCCCCTTCGTACGCACCCGGCGCGGCGCTGACCGACCCCTGCCAATCGACCGTGTCGCTGCGCGGGATCTCGACGACCTGATCACCGATGCTGGCGGCATCGACCTGCAGGCCGTCGTCCTCCCATTCACCGGCTCCGTTGCAACCGTTCGTGCTCTCGATGTTCGCCGAGGCTCGTCCCGCCGAGGCAACAAGAGCGAAACCGATCATCCCGAACGGGAGAAGCCACCGTGCCTTGCCCATGAAGACTCCCTTCCCCTGCACTACTCGGCAAAGACTACCCTCCGCTGCGATGGGCAAATTGGATGATGGGAAGCTCACCTACACGCCACGTGTCCACGAGGACCACCCGCCGTTCCTCTACTCCGACTACAAGTCGACGGTGAAGCGCTCGCCGACCCACGATCTGATCTCGATCGTGCAGACGCTGACCGAGACCACCGGGCCTGGTCCGGCGTGGGTCGAGCTCAGCGACGACGACGCCGACCTCACCACGAATGCCGGGACCGCTGGCGAGGCCATCGGTCAGCGCAGCATCATCACCGGGCGCGTGATGGACGAGAACGGCAATCCCATCCCGAACACGCTCGTCGAGATCTGGCAGGCCAACGCCTGCGGCCGCTACATGCACTGGCGCGAGACCGCGTTCCCGGCGCCGCTCGATCCGAACTTCCTCGGCGTCGGCCAGTGTCGCACCAGCGAAGAGGGCGAGTACCGGTTCCTCACCGTCAAGCCCGGCCCGTATCCGTGGGGCAACCACCCAAACGCCTGGCGCCCGGCACACATCCACTTCTCGCTACTCGGGCCGGCCGTCTCCACTCGGCTCGTCACGCAGATGTATTTCCCCGACGACCCGTTGTTCGATCTCGACCCGATCTTCAGCTCTGTCCCCGCGCATGCGCGCAGCCGGCTGATCGCCACCTACGACCACTCGATCACCGTCGAGAACTGGGCCCTCGGCTACCGCTGGGACATCGTGCTGCGCGGTTTGGAGGACGGGTCATGACATTGGCGGGCGACGCCACCCACCTTCGACCCACGCCGTCGCAGACCGTCGGTCCGTACTTCACGATGCGCTTGTCCAGCGAGGGCGACAACGTGCTGACGACACCAGAGACGATCGGTGTGCGCATCCGCATCGAGGGCCGCGTCCTCGACGGTGATCGCAACCACATCGAGGACGCGCTGGTCGAGCTGTGGCAGGCCGACAGCGGCGGCCGCTACCACCACCCGGCCGACCACCGCGATGACGTTCCCGCCGACCCGTGCTTCTGCGGGTTCGGACGGTGCACCAGCGACTTCCTTACCGGCGCGTACTCCTTCCTGACGGTCAAGCCGGGTCCGGTGCCGCATCCGAACGGGCAGATGCAGGCCCCGCACGTCAGCCTCACGATCCAGGCCCGCGGCATGCTCAACCCGACGTTCACCCGTCTCTACTTCGCCGACGAGGAAGCCGCCAACGCGGCCGACCCTGTTCTCCAGTCCGTGCCGGAGGAACGGCGATCAACGTTGATCGCCGAGCTCGTCGAAGGCGCAGACTCGTCGGTGCCCACGTACCGATTCGACATTCGCTATCAAGGCGACGACGAGACCGTCTTCTTCGACGTCTGACATGACCGCGTATCCCGGCTTCTCCACGGCACGGATGGACGCCATCTTCGCTCACGCAGCCCGGGTGGCGGCGATGGTGAAGGTCGAGGCTGCCGTGGCAACTGCTCAGGCTGGCACTGGTGCCATCCCCGACGAGGCCGCCGCGGCGATCGTCACGGCCTGTGCGCAACCCGTCGACGCGCGCATTCTCGCCGACGGCTGGGAGGCAGGCACACCCGTCTTGCCGATGCTGGACGCGTTGAAAGAACGACTTCCCGCCACCATGCACCAGCACCTGCACCGCGGGCTGACGACGCAGGACGTGGTCGACACGGCAACGATGTGTCTCATCGCCGAGGCGGTGCACCACCTCGGCAAGCTGGCCGACGCCGCAGCCATGTCGCTGAAGGGCACCATCGCCGCGTCGGGAAGCGTGTCGACGGCGGCACGCTCGTTCCTTCAGCCGGCCGACGTGACCACCTTCGGGTTCCGGCTCGCCCGCTGGCTCGAGCAACTCGATCACGGACGGGCTCGTCTGCAGTCGGCGCAGACGCCGGTGCAGCTGGGCGGGCTGATCGGCGACCGTTTGGATCTCGCCGACGACGTCGTCGTCGCCGTCGCCGAACAGCTCGGTCTCGACGTGCGCGCCCCATGGCACACCGATCGGTCGCCGATCGTCGACGTCGTCAACCTCGCCGGCGAGCTGGCGCGGTGGGCCGCCAAGATCGGCGTCGACATCGCCCAGCTCACCCAACTCGGCGAGGTCACCACACGTGCCGGCGGTTCGTCGGCTGCGGCAGGCAAGCGCAACCCGATCGACGCGATGCGTGCCGCCGCCGCCGCCGAGGTCGCGCTGGGCGTCGCAACCGTCATCACCCACGCCAAGCCGCTCGAGCTCGAACGCGGCCTCGGCAGCTGGCACGCCGAGTGGTTCGCCGTGCCCGTCGTGTTCCAGGCCGCGGCGGCGGCGATGGAAGCGACGGTCGCCGCACTCACTTCGTTGCGCGTCGAGCCGTCCACGCTGGCGATCAGCGACGAACGGCGGATCGCCGCCGACGGCTACGTCACCTCAGTCCTGGAGCAATCACCATGACCTCGTTCGCAACGACTTCCGCCGGCAGTCGAATCGCCTACGCGACCGCTGGTCGACCATGGCGACCGGCACTGGTGCTGACCCACTCGCTGGGCAGCGATCACCACCTATGGTACGCGCAGATCGACGCGTTGAAGGCCCAGTACTTCATCGTCGCCGTCGACCACCTCGGCCATGGCGAGAGCGACGTTCCTGACGGCGACTACCAAGTCGAGGACCTCGCCAGCGCCATCCTCGCTGCCGCCGCAGCAGCCGAGGTCGACCGCTTCCACTACTGCGGTCTGTCCGTTGGCGGGTTGGCCGGTCAGTGGATCGCCACCCACCAGCCGGACCGCCTCCTCTCACTCACGCTCAGCAACACAGCCGCCAAGATCGGCACCGCCGAGCTGTGGCAGGAGCGGATCGACATCGCTCGCACACAGGGGTTGGGCGCCCTGGTCGATGGCGTGATGACCCGCTGGTTCTCGCCCGGCTTCGACGTCGCCCAGCCCGACCAGTTCGCCAGGTCGCGGTCGACGTTGCTGGCCACCGACCCGAATGGCTACGCAGGGGTGTGCGCAGCGATCCGCGATGCCGATCTGCGCGACAGCGCGTCGTCGATCTCTGTGCCGACGTTGGTGATCGGTGGCACCCGCGATCTGGCGACTCCCATCGATCAGGCGCGCTGGCTGCATGAGCAGATCGCCGGCAGCCGGCTGGTGGAGCTGGAAGCCGCGCACATCGGCAACCTCGACTGCAGCACCGAGTTCACGGCCGCGCTGGACACGTTCCTCGGCGAGCAGAGCGAGTAGCGCTAGAAGCTGCCTTCCTCGACGCGGTCGATGCCCTGCGTGAGGATCAGGTCTTCGTGCAACTCCATCCACACGTCGTGATAGGAGCCGCACATCACGCCGGTGAACATGCGCGTGTCACCCGCCTCGAGTGCCGTCCGGCTGCCGGTGAGACGAGCGGCGTATCCGTCGAACCGCTTGGCCACCGACGCGAAGGCGTGGCAGATCGGTTGCGCCTCGTCGTCGAGCTCGCCGAGGCGCTTGATGCAGGCGTCGTCGTAAGCGGCGTCGGAGTGGTCGTTCGGTTCACCGTTGCGCAGTTGCCAGTCGGAGCACAGCGCCTTGAAGATCTCGTTCATCTCCAGGAAGCGGTGGTACTTCTCGGAGAGACCTTCCCTGAAGCCTGGTCGGTTGACGTCCTCTTCGAGTGCGGCGACGTGGGCCTCGCGACCATCGGCGGTCAGCTGCCACAGGCCGCGTGACTCACGGAACTGCGTGTGACCCGCCTGTTGCATGGCACACAGGTGCTCGAAGACTTCGTCTTCGGTCAGCCCGGCGAGCTCGGCCAGGTTCTCGATCTTCACGAACCCTTTGATGCGCAGCGCGTGGTGGACCCGAAACCGAGGGTGCGACTCGTGTGCCATGTGACGCAGATTACTCACCGGTTCCCCACGTGGTTCCAACTGCGGATCGCTGATCTACAGTCCGCGCCATGAGCCCGATTGATCCGCCGTTCCGTGCCGACCAGGTCGGCAGCCTCCTGCGTCCGCGGGAAGTGCTCGATGCTCGCGAGCAGTTCGCCACCGGAGAGATCACCGCCGCCCAGAAGCGACGGATCGAGGACGAGGCGATCGCCCGCGCCGTGCGCAAGGTCGAAGACGTCGGCATGCGCGCCGTCACCGACGGCGAGTTCCGCCGGACCTGGTTCCACCTCGACTTCCTCGAGCAATTGGCGGGCGTCGAGGTCAGCGGCGCCATCGCCGCCAGTTCCAACGCCGCCGAGACGGTGCACTTCACCCCGCCGCGCCTGGCAGTGACTGCGTCGCTGCGCCACGTGCGCAACATCCAGGTCGATGATTTCGCCTACCTCGCCGGCGTCACCTCGGAGACGCCAAAGGTGTCGATCCCGTCGCCGACGATGGTCCACTTCCGTGGCGGGCGCGCCGCAATCGACATCGAGTCGTATCCGGATCTCGACGTGTTCTTCGCCGACCTTGCCCAGTGCTACCGCGAGGAGATCGCCGCCCTCTATGCGGCAGGCTGCCGCTACCTCCAACTCGACGACACCAACCTCGCCTACCTCTGCGATCCGAAGATGCGAGCCGGTGCAGTCGAGCGCGGTGACGACCCGAACGAATTGCCGCGCACGTATGCAGCGTTGATCAACGAGACCCTGCGCGACAAGCCGAGCGACCTCACGGTCGGGATCCACTTGTGCAGGGGCAACTTCCGCAGCACGTGGTTCGCCGAAGGCGGGTACGAACCGGTCGCGGAGGTGCTGTTCGGAGACCTCGACGTCGACGCGTACTTCCTCGAGTACGACGACGAACGCTCCGGCGACTTCGCTCCCCTGCGGTTCGTGCCGCCCAACAAGACGGTCGTCCTCGGCCTGATCAGTTCGAAGGTCGCCGAGATGGAGTCGATCGAGTCACTGGCACAGCGCGTCGACGAGGCCGCCGCGTTCGTGTCGAAGGATCAGCTGTGCCTCAGCCCACAATGCGGGTTCAGCAGCACAGTGCACGGCAACGCGATCACCGAGGACGTGCAATGGGCGAAGCTGAAGCTGACCGTCGACGCCGCCAATCAGATCTGGAAGTGAGCCCGAGTTCAGATTCGCTCGAGGTCGGCACCGTCGAACAAAGAGGTGATACCGAACTCGGCGATGTCGCTGCGCAGCTCGGCGGCGGCGGGCGCGCCGGCATCGGTTGCGGTGCTGACCGCATCGAGCACGACTGGCAGCAGTGAGGCGTCGCTGGTCGTGTCGAGGAACAGCTGCGGATTGGCGAGCACGTAGCGGACGGCGCGGCTGATGGCACCAGGATCGACGAGCGGCTGGTACCAGCTGAACTTGCCCTCGCGGCTACCTGGCCACCGCCCGCGGGCGATCGACTTGATCGTCTGCACGGCGACGTTGCGCTCGGCGCACACGTCGAGCAACGTCTCGACATCTGCCCGATAGTCGGGGCGCTCCAACAGCACGAAGTTGTACGGGAAGAGCACCGAGTCGAAGTCGAATGCCCGGAGGCTGCGCAGATGCATCGCCGGGATCCGCAAGCCGTGCCCGGTCACGCCGATGAAGCGGCACAACCCTTCGTCGCGGGCGTGCGCCAACGCTTCCACCGCGCCACCCGGCGCGAACGCAGTGTCCCACTCCTCAGGTTCGACGAGGTTGTGCAGCTGGATCAGATCGACGTGGTCGACGCCGAGCCGGGCGAGCGACGCCTCGAGCTGGGCCCGCGCATCGGGCCCGGTGCGTTCCCCGGTCTTCGTCGCCAGGAAAACGCTGTCTCGGTGGGTGCGCAACCACGGCGCCAGGCGCAGCTCCGAGTCGCCGTATCCGGCGGCAGTGTCGATGTGGTTGACGCCGTATCGCTCGACGACCTCCAAGGTGGCGTCGGCACGGTCTTGGCTCATCGAGCCGAGCGCCGCCGCACCGAAGATCGCCCGTGTCGACTCGTGCCCGGTGCGTCCGAAAGGTTGGGTTGGAAGCATGCCGAAACCCTACGCCGGGCGGTGCAAGTACTGGTCGCGCAACACTCGCTTGAGGATCTTCCCCGGTCCTGACTTCGGCAGCGGCTCGATCGAGATGTCGATCGCCTTGGGGACCTTGTAGCCGGCGATCGACTTGCGGCAGTGGGCACGAAGTTCATCGGCCGTCACCGTCATGCCGGGATGGGGCACGACGATCGCATGTACGGCCTCGCCCCAGGTTTCGTCCGGCACTCCGAACACTGCGGCCTCGGCGACGCACGGGTGCCGGTACAACGCGTCCTCGACCTCGACGGAGTACACGTTTTCGCCACCGGACACGATCATGTCCTTGGCGCGATCGACGACGAACAGGTAGTGCTCGTCGTTGAAGTAGCCGAGGTCGCCGGTGTGGTACCACCCGCCGCGCAACGCATCTGCGGTCGCCTCTGGATCGTTCCAATAGCCGGCGGTGATCCCGTACGAACGGACGAGGATCTCGCCGACCTCCTCGGGGTCGCACTCCGTGTCGTCCGGACGAGCGATGCGGACCGCGATTCCGAATGACGGCGGGCCGACCGAGCCGGCGAGCTCGGTGCCCAGCGTCTTTTCTTCGTGCCGCAACGTCGCCACCACGGTCGTGGTCTCCGTGGCCCCGTAGAACTGAGCCAGTTCGCTGCCCGGGAACACCTCGTGCGCCTGGCGGATCAGCTCCAACGCGATCGGCGACCCGGCGTGGCCGAGCAAGCGCAACGTCGACACGTCACGCGGCTGACGGCGATGCTCGGCGACCAGCGCCGACAGCATGGTCGGCACGGGCAAGAAGACCGTCACACGATGCTTCTCGATGAGGTCCAGGCAGGCCCCAGCGTCGAAGGACGGAACCGTGACGATGCTGCCGCCGAGCCAGGCGAGGCTGACGAACGGGGCGATGCCGGCGACGTGGAACATCGCCGGGGCGCCGAGGAAGATGTCGTCGGTCTGCAGCGAACAAGCCAGGCTCTTGTGGAAGCCGTTGGCGAGCAGGTTGCCGTGGGTCAGCATCACTCCCTTCGGCAGGCCGGTCGTGCCGCCCGTGTAGAACAGCGTGGCGACGTCGTCCGACTCGATGCCCGATGCGAATGAGACCGGGTCGGCGTTGTCGAGCAGCGTGTCGTACTCGTCCGGGATGCGGATGACGCGCTCGACCAAGCCGGCGAGCTCACCTGGGTCTCGATCGGTGAGCAGGATCCGCGATCCGCTGTGCCGCACGATGTGTGCCAACTCAGGCCCGGCGAGACGAGTGTTCAGTGGGACCAGCACGAAGCCGCCCGCCGGAACGCCGAAGAACCCTTCGACATAGCGATGTCCGTTCGCGGCGAGCAGCGCGACGCGGTCGCCCCTTGCGATCCCCAAGCCGTTGAGCACCCCCGCGAGTCGCGCACAACGGTCAGCGAGCTCGCTCCAGCTGATCGACCGGTCACCGTCGATGACCGCGACGCGCTGACCGAAGCAGGACCGGGCGTGCTCGAGCGGGTCGGCCAGGGTGATCATGCGATCGCTGAGACTATGAGGTCGCGCCGCCGAGTGCGACGTCCGGCGCGGGCAATGTGCTGCACTGTCCACGTGCTGTCGTTGCCGATCACCACCGCGCGCCTCACGATCCGGATGATGCGCTCCGAGGACAAACCGCGCTTCCTCGAGTACCGCAACGACCCGGAGGTCGCTCGCTATCAGGACTGGGAAGTGCCGTTCACCGAGGAGATCGCGGCGCGGCTGATCGGCTCGCAGGAGCAATACGACGGGCCGGTCGACGACTTCATCGTGCAGCTGGCGATCGAGCTCGAGGGCGAGGTCGTGGGTGATCTTGCCGTCGGGCTCTACGACGCTGGGCGGCAAGCGACGCTCGGCTACTCGATCATGACCAGCGAGCAACGGAAAGGGTTGGCGACCGAAGCGGCACAGGCGACGATCGACGCGCTGTTCGAGCAGGAGGGGGTGCACCGCGTCGTCGCCACGATCGACCCGAAGAACCTGGCGTCGCGTCGCCTCCTCGAACGGCTGGGGTTCCGCTACGAAGGGCGGTCGGTGAGCGCGGCGTTCGTGCGTGGCGAATGGGCGGACGACGACCGCTTCGCTCTGCTGGCGGCGGAGCGCGCCGCGATCAAG
>DATBKA010000681.1:0-6769 GCA_036556105.1 Ilumatobacteraceae bacterium
GCGCTGTCCGCCGCCGGTCTGCGCAGATATGGCTTCGAGGCGGATGCACTGACGGTCGCCCGCGGCCTGCTGGCGGCCTCGGACGCATGGAACGGGCGGCTTCCCGAGCTGTTCTGCGGGCTCGATCGAGCAGACGTCGAGACGCCGATCCCGTTCCCGACGTCGTGCTCGCCGCAGGCGTGGTCGGCGGCGACTCCGTTTCTCCTGCTGCGCATCCTGCTCGGTCTCGAGCCCGACGACGAACGGGGGATCAGGGTCGAGCCGATCCCCGGAGCGATCGAGGACGACTTGCTGTTGGCCGGGGTCCGGCTGGTCGATCGGCGCTTCAACATCCGCATCGACGACGGCGTGGCGACGATTCGCGAGCTCGGCGAACGCGCCGCGGCGTCCGGCGACGGAGGAATCTCCCTTGGCGTCACCCCGCCGTCGCCGGAGGCAGGAATCGATGCAGCGCCTCGGCAACCCCGAGCCCGACGCTCGCCGTGGTCAGCGGCACGCCAGATGCTCGAACGGCATCGTCGGAGTTAGCCATTCCGACAGCGATCGTCGCCGCGGCGAACATCGGCAGATCGTTCGCTGCGTCGCCGAGGGCCAGGATCGGAGTCCGCTCCAGGTGCAGTGCGGCGACGGCGGCGCGAAGCCCTGAACCTTTGTCGCACTCCCGTGGTGCCAGCGCGATCGACGCCTTGTTGTGGACGATGTGGCGGGTGCTGCCGAGCCGGTCGCGGACCGCGGTGAACTCGGCGAGGAACGTCGCAGGGGCCCCGACGACCACCTGACCGACATCGAGGGCAGTCACGCCCGCAGCCACCAGACCGGCCACGAGGGCCGGATCGACAGCCTCGGCGAGCAGCTCGGCACGTCCGCGCTGCACGTCGACCATCACCCCGCCTTCCTCGCACACGACTCGGTCGGCGAGCACGAGCACCTCCGGGATGACCAGGTCGAGTCCCTCCCATCGACGCCCGGTGACGACGACGATGGCGTGGCCGGCGTCATGGGCGTCACTGAGAGCGACAACCGCCTCACGGGCCACGTTCATGCCGTCGTAGAGCGTTCCGTCCACGTCGATGGCGATGAGCATGCGTTGCACGAGCAATTCCTACCCTGCGCGCCCGTGGCCCGAATCACTCCGGCGGTGGCCGGGTTTCGTTCGGTATACGCTCGGGTATTACGGGCGGCGATCTAGTGACGCTGGAAAGGCCTGTCGTGAAAGGACTCGTCGTGGTAGCCAATCGGCTACCAGTCGAAATCGGAGCTGACGGAGAACTGAATCCGAGCCCAGGAGGATTGGCCTCAGCCCTCTCCTCTGTCACCGCGGCCGGCGCCCATTGGGTCGGCTGGGGCGGTCCTCACGCTCGCCACGCACGGCCGTTCAATCACGGCGATCTGCGCCTCCATCCGGTGCACCTTTCGGCCGCCGATGTCGACAAGTACTACCGAGGCTTCGCCAACGCAGTGCTGTGGCCGCTGTTCCACGGGCGCCTTCGGCGGGTCGAGCTCAACCGCTCGTGGTGGCAGTCCTATCGCACCGTGAACCGCCAGTTCGCCGCGGCGGTCGCCCAGGCCGCACCGCTCGGCGGCATGGTCTGGGTGCACGACTACCATCTGTTGCTCGCCCCGGCGATGATCCGCGACCGCCGCCCGGATCTGCGCATCGGGTTGTTCCTGCACATCCCGTTCCCCAACGCGCAGCTGTTCGCCATGTTGCCGTGGCGCCGGGAGGTCATCGAAGGGATGCTGGGCGCCGACGTGCTCGGGTTCCAGGTGCCCGACGACGCGGCCAACTTCATCGCCGCGGCCAAGCGGGTGGTCGACCCGCGCGTTCTCGGCAACACGATCTACCACGAAGCACACACCGTCGACGTCGACGCGTTCCCGATCTCCGTCGACTTCGCACACTGGGACGAGCTCGGCCGCAAGGCTGCAGATGCTGCGCTCGCCAATCGCAGCGCGTTGGAGTCGGATTTTGTGCTGCTCGGGATCGACCGACTCGACTACACGAAGGGCATCTCCCAGCGATTGCGTGCCTTCGGCGAACTGCTCGACGAGGGGCGCATGGATCCGCAGCGCTGCACCTTCGTGCAGGTGGCCGTCCCGAGCCGCAGCGATGTGCCCGCCTATGAGGACGAGCGCGAGGAGGTCGAGGAGCTGATCGAGGCGATCAATGCTCGCCATCCTCGACCCAATGGGTCGAAGCCGATCGTCTACATCGACTACTCCCTCGACGAGGAGCAGTTGGCGCAGTGGTTCCGCAGTGCGGACGCACTCGTCGTCACATCGCTCGCCGACGGGATGAACCTCGTCGCCAAGGAGTTCGTGGCCGCCCGTGGTGATCTCAGCGGGACGTTGATCCTCAGCGAGTTCGCCGGCGCGGCTCAAGACCTCGACGGTGCGCTGATCGTCAACCCGTACGACATCGAAGCGATCAAGCAGGCGATGGTCTATGCCTCGGCGATGCTGCCCATCGAACGTGCGGCCCGCGTCAACGCCATGCGCGACGCCGTCCGCCACAACGACGTGCATCGCTGGGCCAAGACGTTCCTCGATCGTTTGCGCTCGAGCTCGCCGACGCGCAACGACGACTTCGTCGTTCGCCCGGCCAACGGTCACGCCCGGCCGGCGCTCGTGCGCACGGTGCCCTGACCGTCACGTCGAACCAATCATGGACATCGCCATCATTGCTCCACCGTGGCTGCCGGTGCCCGCGCCCGCATACGGCGGTACGGAAGCGGTGATCGATCAGCTGGCCCGAGGTCTGCAAGACGCTGGGCATCAGATCTTGCTGATCTGTCACCCGCAGTCGCAGTGCCCGGTGCCGAAGGCCGCGGTGATCCCTGAGGAAGACACGGTGCCGATGGCCCGGGCGAAGATCGAGCTGGAGAACGCGATCGGCGCCTACGACCTCGCCAAGTACAGCGACGTGGTCCACGACCACACGCTCGCCGGGCCGATCTACTCGGCGCGGTACCCCGATCTTCCGGTCGTCACCACCAACCACAACGCGTTCACCCGGAGCTATTCGGCGTTGTATGCCGCGGTCGTGCCGCGTGTTGCGCTGGTCGCCATCTCCCATGCCCACGCAGCGTCGACCGATCTTCCCGTCGACGCCGTCGTGTACCACGGCATCGACCTCGCCGACTTCCCGGTCGGGAGCGGTGACGGCGGCTATCTCGCCGTGCTCGGCCGGATGACGCCGAACAAGGGCATCCATCGGGCCATCGCCGTCGCCAAGAGAACCGGCATGCCCCTGAAGATCGCCGCCAAGATGCGTGAGCCGCACGAGCATGCCTACTTCGACGAACAGGTCCGGCCGCATCTCTCCGATGAGATCGAGTACCTCGGTGAGGTCGACGCCGACGGTAAGCGGGAGTTGTTGGGCGGCGCAGTGGCTCTGCTCAACCCGATCCAATGGGACGAGCCGTTCGGGATGGCGATGGTCGAGTCGCTGGCGTGCGGCACGCCCGTGCTGACCTGCAGGCGTGGTGCGGCACCCGAGATCGTCGAGCACGGCGTGACCGGCTTCCTCGGCGACGCCGACGACGAGCTGGTCGCCGCGGTTCGTGCCCTTGACCAGATCGATCGCCGGATCTGCCGCGAGCACGTCGGCCGACGGTTCTCGGTCGAACAGATGGTGCAGGGTTACCTGAATGTCTTCCAGAAGAAGATCGATCGCGTCGTCTCCACCAGAGGAGTCACAGATCAGGCGTCGAGATCGAGCACTCGATCGGCGACCTCGGCCACTGCGGGGTCGTGACTGGCAACGACGGCGCACGTGCCGGCGGCGACGACGGCGCGCAGCACGGCCAGCACGGCGCTCGTGTGGCCAGCGTCCTGATGGCTGGTCGGCTCGTCGGCCAGCAGCACGACGGGGTCGATGACCACCGCCCGCGCCAGGGCCATGCGTTGTTGCTGACCGAGTGACGAGTCGGTGGCGGCGCGATCCGCCTCGTTCGACAGGTCGAGGCGTTCGAGCACGGCTCGTGCCCGGCGGCGGGCCTCCGTCCACCTCGTGCCCGAGAGGCGGAGCGGCAAGGCGACGTTCTCGGTCATGGTCAGCTCGGCGATCGGGGCCAGCACCTGGGGAAGGATCGCCGTGGCTCGCCAGCTCTCGCCAGCGGTGGTGAGCGACCACGGGCCGAGGCGGCGCAGCTCACCGCTGTCAGGTGATGCCCATCCGGCCAAGAGCGCCAGGAGGGTGGACTTGCCGCTGCCCGAGCGGCCGCGCACCACGACGAGCTCACCGGCGGCGAGCGTGAACGAGACCGGTCTCAGCCCGGCGCCGTCGGCCCACCACTTGCCCAACTCGATCGCCTCGGCGAGCGCGACGCGGTCTGCCGTGATCACTGGACTCGCCGCCCATGGTCGAGACCGATGATGTAGTCGGCGGCGTCGATCACCATTGCATCGTGGGATGCGATGACCATGGTCGAGCCGGCGGCAGCCGAAGCGGCGAGCACCTCGACGACACTGCTGCCGCTGGCGCGATCGAGCGAGGCGGTCGGCTCGTCGAGGATCACCAACTCCGGCTCTCCGGCGAGGGCGCAGGCGATCGCCAGGCGCTGCTGTTCGCCTCCTGACAGCTCGCGGACACGTCGTTGGCGGGCGGCGGTCAGGCCGACCACGGCGAGGAGCGCGTCGACGTCCACGATGCTCGGCTGGCGCGATTGCCGGCGAGCTGCCGCCCAACGGATGTTCCCGGCCGCGTCGAACTGGTCGAGGAGGTTCTCACTCGGTTGCGGAAGGACGATGCCGAGGCGGTCGCGGCGCAACTCGCGCCGTTGCTTGCGACCGATGGCGATCACGTCGGTGTCGCCGATGCGCACCGTGCCTGCGTCCGGTCGCTGGGCGCACGCCAGCAGCGCCAGCAGCGTCGACTTTCCCGACCCCGACGGCCCGGCAACGACGGTCATCTGCCGCCGCGGGATGAGGGCGGTGATGTCGTCGAGGGCGGTGACGACCTCGTTCATGCCCGGGAAGCGGCGCACCACGCCCGTCACCTCGGCAGCCGGGCTGGTGTCGGGGAACAGGTCATGCCGTTCCACGCATGACCTCCATGGTTCGTGTCCGCTTGACCATCCACACCCCGATGGTGACCAGCAGGACCAGGCATCCGGCGACGCCGAGCACGAGTGGGAGCGCAGCGCCGGGCTCGGCGATCAGCCGCGCCGGCGGTCGCAGCTGTCGCAGCGAGTCGAGACGAGGAACGGCGAGCCGGCTGACGCCCCAACCGACTGCGGCGCCGAGCACTCCGCCGGCGACCAACGCCGGTCCCAACTCGGCGACGAGGCCGATCGCCTCGCCTCTGATCGTCAGCCCCATGCGCAACGTCAGCACGTGCGCGGCTTGGCGGAGCTGCCGACGAGCGTCGAGCACGAGCAACTGAGTGAGCAACACGACGATCCCGACCAGCGCTCCCAGCATCGACAGCGTGGCGTACGCCCAGCGGACGGTGCGGAAGCTGGTCACGTCGAAGACCTGGGAGAGGTCGCGGGCGCTGCGCACGACCAGCCCCTGGTCCGACAACGTCGTGACCGCGCCCGGAGGTGGCTGGCGCAGCCAGATCTCGCTCGCTGTGGGAATCGCCCCGGTCAAGGCAGCGCGGTCGACGACGACCAGTGTCGCTCCGTTGCGTACTCCGGGGAACCACCTGGCCGTGGCGAAAGGCTGGATCTCGAGTTGGCGATGGACGAGGTTCTCGACGGTCGTACTCGGCAGCGTGCCGACGACGATCGCCGGGACTGGACCTTCTGCCGGCGGCTCTAGGAGCGCCAACAGCTCGTCCAGCCCGCGACCAGCGGCATCCTCGCGCCAGTGCACCGCTCCGGCGAACGTCGCTCTGTCGATGCCGAGGAAGTCGAGCAACTCGTTGCCACTGTGGCCCTGGGCGCGGGCGACGATCGTGCCACTGGTGTCGAACGGTGGATCGAGCGCAGTGACATCGGTCGTCACGATGGAGAGATCGCTGCCGAGGAACGTCGATGCCTTCTCTTCGAGCAGCACCGTCGTGCTGTCGTTCAGCAACCGAGCCACGGTGAACGAGCCGGCGGCCAGCGCCGTAGCGAGCAAGAGGGCGCCAGTGACGACCGGTTCGGCCAGCGATCGCCGCAGACCCGTCAGGATCGAGGGAGGCAACGATCCGCCGGCAAGCCGCAACCGTCGCAAGGCGGCGATGATCGGCCGACCCAGGAGCGCGAGGGGGGCGATGATCGCGAACACGAGGAAGCACTGCGCCCAGAAGTCTGCGTTGGCGACCTTGGTGCCGATCTGGCGGATCCCGCCGATGCGATCGAGTCGGGCGAAGGTGAACACGACACCCGCGACGGGGATGAGCTCCCAGGGGAGATAGCGAAGTCGACCACGTGAACGCGTGGCGGCGTCGACGAGCGTGCGTGACCGCAGGGTCGCGGTGACGGCGACGAGCATCATGGCCACGATCGCGCCGAGGACGGAGAACAGGACGGCGGAGCGGATCGCCGCGGCTTCGATCAACGGTGATGGCCCGAGGTAGCGAACGCCGGCATAGGCGAGCGCGCCTCCGGCAACGGTTCCGAGCAGCACCGAGGTGGTCGCCGAGCGAAGGACGCGCAGTCCGAGGGCCGCGGGAGATTGGCCCTTGAGCAGCCGCAGCCGTAGCTCGCGTTGCTGCTCGCGGGCAAGCAGCGTTGTCGCCGAGATGAGCAGCGCGATCGAGGCGAGCAACCCCACGAGCCGGACCGGAGCCATCGTGCCGGCCACGACTTCGGCCGATGCAGCCGCGTGGCGGACC
>DATBKA010000682.1:0-3629 GCA_036556105.1 Ilumatobacteraceae bacterium
CAGCACGGGCAGCACGGCGGCGATGCTGGTGTTGATCGACCGCATGAGCACCTGGTTCATCGAGACATTGATCACGTCTGCATACGGCACACGCATAGTCGAGTAGTGCTCGGTGTTGTCCTTGACCTTGTCGAACACGACGATGGTGTCGTACAGGGAGAAGCCGAGGATCGTGAGGAAGGCGACCACTGTTGCCGGGGTGACTTCGAAACCGAACAACGAGTAGACCCCGACGCTGATCAACACGTCGTGGATCATGGCGATGATCGCCGCCAGTGCCATCCGCCACTCGAGCCGCCAGGCGATGAAGGCGGCGACGAGGATGAGGAAGATCACCAGCGCGCGAACGGCCTTCTCGGTGATGCTGCGACCCCAGGTCGAGCTGACCGACGTGACACTGACCTGATCGGCATCGACCTTGGCGGCTGCGGCCAGCGCCTCTTGAACCTGCTGACGCTTCTCGACCGGCTGATCACCCACCTGCAGCACGAGCACGCTGCCCGACGCCGACGTGCGCTCCTGGACCTTGGCGTTGGTCGCTTCGACACCATTGTCGGAGAGCACGGTACGCGCCGCCTCGGTGGTGAGGTTGGCAGACGGCACTTCCCAGGCAACTCCACCCTTGAAGTCGAGCCCGAGGTTGAGACCGCTGACCACCAGCGAGATCACGGTGATCACTAGGAGAAGCGCGGACCCGAGGAGCCCCCACCAGCGACGTCCGTAGAAGTCGATCGCAGTCTCGCCGTGGTACAGCCGGCCGCCGAGGCCGCGGCGTGCTCGAACCGTGCTGAGCGTTTCCGTGCTCATACCGCGCTCCCCGCAACTTCGATGCCCATGACCTTGCGGCGGGCCATCCAGCCAGTTCTCGCCAGCAACAGCACGACCGGACGCAAGAAGAAGTAGGCGACCAGCAAGTCGCACAACGTGGACAGCCCGAGGAAGAAGGCGAAGTTGCGCACCGAGCCGACCGTCAGATACCACAGCACGGCCGCGCCGATCAGCGACACCAAGTCGGCAACGACGATCGTGTGCCAGGCTGCCGCGAAGCCGCGTTGGGCGCTGTTGCGCATCGAACGACCGGCGCGCACTTCGTCTTTGAGCTTCTCGAAGAAGACCACGAACGAGTCGACGGTGACACCGACCGACACGATGATGCCGGCGATCCCGGACAGCGACAGGGCGAGGCCCTGCGTCTTCGACAGGAAGGAGATGACACTCCAGATCAACGCTGCGGAGACGGCGAGACCGGCGGCCACGATCAACCCGAGGAGACGGTAGTAGAAGGTCATGAACAGCAGCACCAGGCCGACGCCGACGATTCCGGCGATGATCGCTGCGTGCAGCGAGTCCTTGCCCAGTGTGGGTGACACGGTCTGCACGGCGCGGGTCTCGAGCTTCACCGGCAACGAACCGCTGTTGAGCACCCTGGCCAGGTTGCGGGCCTCGGACTCGCTGAAGCTGCCCGTGATCTGCACGCTGCCGCTGAACGACGGCTGCTGCACGACCGGCGCCGAGATCACTTCACCGTCGAGCTCGATCGCCAGCTGTCGCGTCGGGCAGGTCTCGGTGGCGTTGTAGCACTCAGCAGCAAGCACGTTCCACACGCCCTCGCCTTCTGAGCCGCCGCGCAAGCTGACCGTGACGCCCCAGCCCGAACCGGAGAGGATGCGCGCCGTGGCGTCGTCCTTGAACACTTCGCCGGTGCCCCCTGCCGGGCCGACGAAGCAGTAGCTGCCGCCGCGTGCCGGCAAGTACCCCGACTTTTCCGGCGGGACGTCGGGCAGCGCGTTCGAGGTTTCGGTGGTGGTGGTCGTGACGCCGGGAAGCGTCGTCGTGGTGGCGCCGGGTGCGGTCGTCGTGGTCGAGCCGGCGGCAGTGCTCGTGCTGGCCGCGGCCACCGTGGTGGCCGTGGTCGTGCTGGTGTTGGCGGTGCTGGGCTTGCGCGACGGGCCTGGCGCCGCGGTCGTGGTGCTTGCCGCAGCGGTGGTCGCCACCGCAGTCGTGGTGCTGCCGGCCGTCGTCGATGCCCCAGCGATCGTGGTCGTGGTGGCACCAGCGATCGTCGTCGTCGTATCCGTCGTGCCCGGCTTCTGCGGCTCGGAGGTGACGCACGGCAGGTTGAACTGCGTGTCGGTGAGCACGGGGCGTAGGTACACCTGACCGGTGACCTTGACGAGCTCCTCGGCCTGCTTCTGGTTCTTCACGCCCGGCAGGTTGACGACGATGGCGTTGCCCTGGCGGAGGATCTCCGGCTCGGCGACTCCGAGGCTGTCGACTCGTTCGCGAATGCGATCGACGGCAAGGTCCAAACTGGCTTCACTGAACTCCCCGACGGGCTCCTGGGTGACGGAGATCCCACCCTGGAGATCAAGGCCGAGCGCGGGCTTGTCGCCGTCGATGAGTGTGGCGATCAACCCTCCGAAGGCGATCACCAAGATGCCGACCAGCGAATAGATCAGTTTCTTGCGCATCTATTTCGACGGTTCGTCCGCCGCTGAGCCGTCGGCCGGCTCGACCTTCGAGCCACCGTCAGAGTCGGTCTCAGTCGGAAGCGCAGCCGCTTCACCGGAGGTGTCGACCTTGCGAGTCAAAGCGGCACGAGCGATGCGGATCTGCACATCGTCGTCGATCTCCAACCAGGCGATCTCCCCTTCGAGGGACGTGACGAACCCGTAGATCCCCGACGTTGTCATCACCTCGTCGCCAACCTCGATCGACGACTGCAGCTGGGCCTGCTGGCGCATCTTGCGCCGCTGCGGCCGGATCATCAGGAAGTACATCGCCGCCCCGATGAGGATCAGGGGGAACAGGAAGCCGATGGCGCTCGAGCCACCTTTGTCGTCGGCGGCGATGATCGACAGAACGTGCATGTTGGGGTGTCCAGTTGTTGACGTGAACAGGAGTTGAGGCCCCTGCGACCGACGGGCAATGCTAGCCACCCGACCGAGGATTTGGCTGATCACTCCCAAACGGCGAGCACCTGGCGGCGCAGGTCGGCGAACGTGCCGGTGGCGATGGCATCGCCCATCCGGCTCATCAACTGCAGCGTCCAGCCGATGTTGTGCAGGCTGACCAGCCGCAACGCAGTCGGTTCGCCGACCTGGAAGAGGTGGCGGATGTAGCCGCGGCTGTGCCGCCGACAGACTTCACACCCGCACATGGCGTCGAGCGGGTCGTCGGACATCGCGTGCGTGACGTTCTTGATGTGCAGCTTGCCGGTGCTCGTCAACGCAGTGCCGTGACGGCCGAGTCGGGTCTGCATCACGCAGTCGAACTGGTCGACCCCGAGCGCCACCGCCTCGACGAGGCTGGCCGGATCGCCGACCCCCATCAAGTACCGAGGCTGGTCGTCGGGCAGGTGAGCCAGCGCCGCGGCCAACGCCGGCAGCATCTCGGCCCTCGTCTCCCCCACGCTGAGGCCACCGATGCCGTACCCGTCGAACGCCAGCTCGGCGGTGCGTTGGGCGCTCTCGGCCCGGAGGCTCTCGCTGACGCCACCTTGCACGATCCCGAACAGAGCTTGGCCCTCGCGGCTGTGGGCGCGTCGTGCCCGCGCCGCCCAGGCTGCTGTTCGTTCAACCGCGAGGCGGATCACCTCGGGCGGCGACGGCAGCGGCGGGCACACGTCG
>DATBKA010000683.1:0-3493 GCA_036556105.1 Ilumatobacteraceae bacterium
AAGAGCGAACGGGTGATCAGCTCGCCGCAGTCGGCGCACATCGCCCTCGCCGACGGCTCCTCGGTCATTAATCTCTGCGCCAACAACTACCTCGGGCTCGCCGACCACCCCGACATCGTCGCCGCCGCCCACCGCGCCCTCGACCGCTATGGGTACGGCATGGCCTCGGTACGGTTCATCTGCGGCACGCAAACGGTCCACAAGGAGCTCGAATCGAGACTGTCGGCGTTCCTCGGCACGGACGACACGATCCTCTACTCGTCGTGCTTCGATGCCAACGGCGGCCTGTTCGAGACGCTCCTCGACGAGCAGGACGCGGTCATCTCCGACTCGCTCAACCATGCGTCGATCATCGACGGTATCCGCCTCTGCCGAGCACAGCGATTGCGGTACGACAACAACGACATGGGCCAGTTGGAGCAACGCCTGCAGGAGGCGGCCGGCGCGCGGTACCGGCTGATCGCCACCGACGGCGTGTTCTCGATGGACGGTGTGCTGGCCAACCTGCCGGCGATCTGCGACCTCGCCGCGCAGTACGACGCGCTGGTGATGGTCGACGACTCGCACGCCGTCGGGCTCGTCGGCGACCACGGCCGCGGCACCCCCGAGGTCCTCGGTGTGACCGAGCGGATCGACATCGTCACCGGCACCTTGGGCAAGGCGCTCGGTGGTGCATCGGGCGGCTACACGTCCGGGCGTCAGGAGATCATCGACTGGTTGCGGCAGCGCTCGCGGCCGTACCTGTTCTCCAACAGCCTCGCACCGGTGATCGCCTCGACGACCGTCGAGGTCCTCGACATGTTGGAGTCCGGCGACCAGTTGCGCGAGCAGCTGCGCCGCAACGCGTCGCGGTTCCGATCATCGATGGGCGGGGCCGGTTTCACACTGACTGGCGCCGGCCATCCGATCATCCCAGTGATGCTCGGCGACGCGAAGGTGGCGACCGAGATGGCCGACCGCCTGTTGCACGAAGGCCTCTACGTCATCGCCTTCTCCTACCCCGTGGTGCCACAGGGCAAGGCCCGGATCCGCACGCAGATGTCGGCAGCCCACTCCGACGCCGACGTCGACGCGGCGGTCGCCGCGTTCGTCAGCGTCGGCCGGACGATGGGAGTGATCACGTGAAGGCACTGGTGAAGGCCAAGCGCGAACCGGGCTTGTGGCTCGCCGACGTCGACCAACCACAGCCCGGGGATCGGGAGGTGTTGATCCGCGTCCACAAGACGTCGATCTGCGGTACCGACTTGCACATCCATCGCTGGGATGCGTGGGCGCAAGCCACGATCCCGGTGCCGATGGTGGTCGGTCACGAGTTCATGGGCGAGATCGCCGGCGTCGGCGATGCGGTCGTCGGCCTCGAGGTCGGTCAGCGCGTGGCCGGCGAAGGCCACATCACCTGCGGCCATTGTCGCAACTGCAAGGGCGGGCGCCGCGAGTTCTGCCACAACCACACCAGCGTCGGCGTCACACGTCCGGGTGCGTTCGCTGAGTACGTGGTGATCCCTGCCGAGAACGTCTTCGTCGTTCCCGCCCACATCGACGACAACGTTGCCGCCGTGCTCGATCCGCTCGGCAACGCCACCCACACCGCGCTGCGCTTCGACGTCGTCGGCGAGGATGTGTTGATCACCGGCGCCGGACCGATCGGGGTGCTGGCGGCGGCGATCGTCCGCCACATCGGGGCGCGCAACGTCGTCGTCACCGACATCAACCGCTTCCGGCTCGACATGGCCGCCAAGCACGGCGCCAACCGTGTCGTCGACGTCCGTACCGATTCGCTGCCTCCGGTGATGGCCGAGCTCGGGATGACGGAGGGATTCGACGTCGGCCTGGAGATGTCTGGCGCCGAGTCGGCGTTCAACCAGATGCTCGACGCGATGAACCACGGCGGACGCATCGCCGTGCTCGGCATCCCTGCCGGGCCGATGACGCTCGACGTCAACGACGTCATCTTCAAGGGCCTCGAGGTGCAGGGGATCTACGGGCGGCGGATCTTCGAGACCTGGTACAAGATGGCGGCAATGCTGCAGAGCGGGCTCGACATCAGCGCCATCGTCACCCACGAGCTCCCCGCCGATCGTTTCACCGAGGCGTTCGAGATCGTCGCCGGCGGCGAGTGCGGCAAGGTCGTCCTCGACTGGGCCTGACCGGCAGGCAGTCCCGTGTGAGCGCTACGTCGTGACCATCGCGTTGGTGGCTTCGCCGCTCATCCGGTCGAGGTGACCGAAGACGTCGTCCATCTCGAAGTAGACGTCTTGCAGCCAGCGCGCGCCGTCGGGCTGATACGCCGAGCGGGCGTGCAGCACGCGGTATCCGTTGACGAACAACGTGTCGCCGGCCGCCAGGCGGAACGAGACCTGGTTCGCCGGATCTGCGACCGCGGCACCGAGCAACCGATAGGCGCGGTACCACTCCGCCAGCTCGTGGTCGTCGAACGCCAGCGGCTGCATCAACTGGTTGGAGAAGCGCAGATGAGTGAACCGCCCGGCTCGATCGCGAACGACGAGCGGTGCCCGGGTGAACGCATCGGCCTCCGTCGAGTACTGCCGGAAGCCGACCTCGACTCGGGCGAGCACGTCGACGGCAGCGGGATCGGCGCGGTTCAACTGATCGAGCACGGACCACCCGTCGACGACGACGCTGTTGCCGCCGGTGGCGTCGTTGACCAACATCGCCAGCACCTGCCCGCTGGGCGGGTGCGTGTACTGGGCGTTGTCGTTGTGCGGAGGTACTTCTTCGGCCGTGAAGGCGATGTTGTAGCCGGCAGGGTCGAGCTTGACGTCGAAGATCAATCCCAGCGACGAATCGCGCAGCGTCAGTCCGATGGAGTGCAGCAACTCGATCACGGTGCCCGGCTCGGTCGGCGAACCGGTGACGACCACCGCGCCGTCGCGACGGAGCGCCTCGAACATCTGCCGCCGCGAAACCTCGTCGGCCACCACTTGATGGTGGTCGTGGCGCTCGACCTCGTACCCGCCGCTCCACAAGCGCGCCGTCCAGGCGCCACGCGACGCGGTGCGGCGGACCTTCTCCCACTCTGCGGGCCCGAACGCAGACGAGTGACCATTGGCCCAGGCCACCTGCAGAACCCCGCCGGCGACCGCCACCGTCGCCGCTCGTGGCACCGCCGGCTCGGTCCACGGCTGCCAACGTCGTTCATCGGTCTGACGGATGCGGCACTGCTCGCATTGACAGTTGTCGCGCAACCAGTCGGGCAGGAACGTGACCTCCGCGTCCGTGAACTGCACGACGATGCCGGCGTCGCCGGCACGTGCCGCGACCACCGCGCCCTCGGGCAGACGTTGTCCCACCGGGCCCATCGCCACCTCGCGATACGAAGCTCCCATGAGCCGAGACTACTGGGCCACCGGCCGGCCCGCAGATCCTCAGCTCACGGCGTCGACGATCTCGACCACGCCCTCGCGCGACTCGCTGTAGGCCAACATGCACAGGGCGACGATCACGCCAGACATGGTGATCGCTTGGGCGAGTG
>DATBKA010000684.1:0-3728 GCA_036556105.1 Ilumatobacteraceae bacterium
GCCAACCCGGGCTCGAGGCGGCTCTTGGCCATCTCGTCGGCTTCGGCTCTAGCCGCGATCGCGGCCCGCCTGCCGATGTCATCGATTGTCGTCATCACGCACCTCCTCGGCGCCAAGGGACACCGCCAGCGAACGGCGGGCCATGAACAGAGACGTCTTCACCGTGCCGGCGGCGACTCCGAGGACAGCGGCGATCTCGGCGATCGACATGTCCTCGATGTAGTGCAATGCGACCGCGGCGCGCTGGCGCTCCGGCAAGGCGCGCACCGCCGACCAGAACTGCTCGCCGGTCACCTCGGTCTGGCTGGTCACGGGGTCAGGATCGAGCCGCGCCACGGCCGCGGCTTCACGCAGTTGGCGACGGTGGGCGTCGATCGCCAGGTTGATCAGCACCCTTCGTACCCATGCCCCGGGGCGATCGTGCGCACCCACCGTGCGCCAGTCGCGGTAGGCGCGAGCCAATGCCTCGTGGGCCAGGTCGGCGCCGATCTCGCGGCTGCCGGTGAGCGTCGTCGCCAGGGCGATCAGCGGAGCGAGCTCGCGCCGGTACAGCTCCTCGAACTTCGCCGCGCTGCTCACGACCTCGGCATGGCGGGCCATCGTCACATTCGAACACACGCCGGCGCGGCCTCGCCGGTTGATGCTGACTCACATTCTTCGCGACGAGCACCAGCCGCGCTGCGTCACCTCGCGGTGGTCGACGCTTCCATCACCTCGAAGTCGCTCATCGTCTGCGTTCGCAGCACGTCCCCGTGCGTCGACACGAGCAACCCGGCGAGCCCGGCGTTGTCGAGCATCTCGATCGCCCCCTCGCCATCGAGCATCATCGCTGCGGTGGCGAACGCCTCGGCGGTGGTCGCGTCGGCAGCGATGATCGTTGCCGTCAGGAGGCTCGTCGCCGACGGCGACAGGTGCCGAGGGTCGATCAGGTGATGGGCGACTCCACCCGTCGATGTGGTCCACCGCCGGATCGTCGTGCCCGAGGTGGCGATGCCACCTGCCCCGAGACGGAGGTAGGCGATGTGGTGGGGAACGTTGTGCGGATCCTCGATGCCCAAGTACCACGACGTGTCGTCACATGGCGTGCCGAGCACAACCAGATCGCCGCCGATGTTCACCAGCGCTCCGCCGGCTCCCGCCTCGATGAGCGCCTCAGCGACGATGTCGGCCGCAAAGCCCTTGCCGATGCCGCCGAGATCGATCGCCGTCGTGCCGGGCACGCGTAGGGTCGACTTCTCGTAGTCGACCTCGACCCAGTTGCTCTGCCCGACGCGACGCCCTGGCACTGCTGGCGCCGGGCTCCGCGTGGTCGCACTGTGCGTGTAGCCATGGTCGAGCAACGCCGGCAACGTGGTGATGTCGAACAGCCCGTTCGTCTGCCGGCAGGCTTCGAGGGCGCGGCTCACGACGGCAAGGGTCTCTTCGTGAACCTGTACCGGATGACCGCCGGCCTGGTTGGCACGAGTGATGTCGCTGCTGTCGCGGAAGCGACTCCACAGTGCCTCGAGTTGGTGCAGTTTCTGCTCGGCCGCGTCGAGCATCAGCGATGTTCCGCCGTGGACGACGATGTGCGCCTGGCTGCCCATCACTCGGAAGTCGCGGCGCACCGGCTGGTTGGCCGGCGGTGTGGGCCGACCGATGGTCGTGGTTGCGTCGCGTGGTGCTTTCGTCAGTGGTCGCATGGTTGTCCCCTCTGATTCGGTGCGTGTGAAGACGTTCAGGAGCCGCTTGGCTTGGTGGTGGCCGGAGGCTGAGGAGCGGGCGGCGCGGTCGGTGCCGGCGTCACGACCGGCGCGGGCGCCGGTGCCGGCAAGGTCACGGGCACGGGGGCGGGGGTCGCCACGGGTGCTGGTGCCGGCGTCGCCGGGCGTGGCGCCGGTGCGGCCGGAACCGGCGCCGGCGTCGCCGGAGCGGTGCCGACCGGAGTGTCGAGCGGCGGCACGGAGAGCACGACGGTCTGGATGGTCGAGGGTACTGGAGCGGCCGTGGTCGGCGGGGTGGTGGGCAGGGTCGGAGCGTTCGTCGCCGGGATCGTCGCGTCGGTGCTCGCTGAGCCGGTCGACGGCTTGCTGGCCGCGGCGATGACCGTGGTCAACCCGAACACTGCTGACGCGGTGATCCCACTGGCGAGGATGCGTGCCCCCATCGCCGCGTGCGGCCGGCGGGTGCGGCGCGTCTCCGCTGGTCGCGGTGCGACGGTGCGTGTCTCGATGGGCCGCGGCGGCGGCAGCGGTGCACCGATCAACGGGTCTTGGCCGCGCTTGGCGCGCAGCGCGGTGAGCCGCTCGAGGCGTTCCTGCTCAGTCATCGTCATGCTCCGTCTCGTGGTCTTCGTGGTCTTCGTGGTCTTCCGTTTCGGTCTCGTGGCCGTCGTCGCTGCGCGATGGAGTCGTGACCGCCGCCGGCGGGGCGGTCTGTACGGGGTTGGTTGCAGGAGGAGCGATTGGGGTGACCGCCGGAACGGACCGAGCCGTCGTTGACGCGTCGGCCGCAGCAGTTGTGTTCGGAACAGCCGCGTTCGTGACCGAGACGACGACGTTGTCGCCGACCAGGTCCGCCGAGAACGTGACCAGTTGGGTGACGTCGGTGAACTGCGCCTCGGCGTGGGCGCCCGTCCCGCTCGTGCTGACCGCTGTCCAGCCGGCATTGGTGACGACTCCGGCCAGCGTCATTGCATTGTTGGCGACGGAGAGCGTGACAGTGCCGACGGCGCCGACTTGATAGGCGATCGTGCCGGTCGCCGCCAGCGCCGGCGTCGTCGGTTCGACGAGCGCCGCTGGCAGGACTGAGCGCGGCGCGAGCGCCGTGGCGGGTGTGTCACGCGTTGCGGCGACGACGCCGGCAAAGGCGCCGCCAGATCCGACGACGCCCGCCAGCGTCAAGGCCGTGATCCAGGAACGGTTCATCTACATGTCTCCTCGGGAGGTACGCCGCCGCGTGCAAACACTCAACCGTGCCTCGGTCCAATGGGTGACCCGGGAACATCCAAATGACGTCGAAGACTTGGCAAGGCGAGTGAGACCACGCCGGTGACTTGACACCTGCGGGGGCGGTTGGTAGCAACGGCCATTCGTAAGTGGCCCGTGTTCGTGCTCATGGTCGGCGCTTGCGTCGGCGTCGTGGTCGCGTTCGCCCCCACTGGTCGGGCCCCGTCGGCGACTGTCGATTCAGGCACGCAGGCGTCGGGCACTCTGTTTCCGGTCTCCGAGCCGCAACAGCAGCGCCTGGCCGCGGGCGAGCTCGAGGCGATCGTTGCGCTCGGGGCGACCGGCGCTGGCGTGCCCGCCACTCACGAGGGTCACTCCAGCGCCGAGGTGATCACCGACGTCGCCTTGTCTGCACAGGATCAGGCGGATTTCGACGTCGAACTGGCAGCCGCGCAGCAGGCGATCGACTCACGCGACACGCTTTCCGAGGCAACAGCGCTCGGGTACGTGCGCGCCGCCGCTCCAGCGGGTGGCATCGGCACTCATTGGGTCCTGTGGTCGCAGATCGCCAAACCGTTCGACCCGGCGCGACCGTCGATGCTCCTGTTCGACGAGCGCAAGGACCCCGCTGTGCTCGTCGGCTACTCGTACGCGTTGCAGACGCCGACACGACCGGAAGGGTTCGCCGGCGGCAACGATCACTGGCACCAGCACATCGGCCTGTGCGTCTCTGCCACGGGTTGGGTGGTGCGTGAGCAGACGGCGAGCCGAGAGCGGTGCGACGGCACGTACATCGCCGGT
>DATBKA010000685.1:0-4754 GCA_036556105.1 Ilumatobacteraceae bacterium
GCTCGGCGCCTCGTTGCCGAGGGCGATCGCCGGCAACAGGTCGGTGCCGATGTCGAGGGACAGGATCTGCAGCACACCGAGGGCCAGGGGGAAGCGACCACCGGACAGCGCCCACACCATGAACGGTGTCAGCTCGGCGACGTTGTCCGTGAGGTGGTAGGTGAGGAAGCGATGGATGTTGGCGAACGTCGCCCGACCCTGCTCGACAGCGGCGACGATCGTCGAGAAGTCGTCGTCGAGCAGCACCAAATCGGCTGCGGCGCGGGCCACGTCGGTACCGCTGCGACCCATGGCGACGCCGATGTCCGCGGCGTGCAACGCAGGGCCGTCGTTGACGCCGTCTCCCGTCATCGCCACCACATGGCCACGACTCTGCAACGCCTGGGCGATGCGGAGCTTGTCGCGCGGTGACACACGACTGACGACGACACCGTCGTGATCCAGCAACGCAGCGAGAACATTCGGGTCGTCCGGAAGATCGTGGCCCTCCAACACCCGCTCGTCGCCGGCGAAAAACCCGACTTGTCGGGCGATAGCGCGAGCCGTCGTCGGATGATCACCGGTGAGCATCGCCAACTTGATACCAGCGCGACGCGCCGCCTGGATCGACTCGGAGACTGCCGGCCGCGGTGGATCGTGCAGACCGATCAGCCCGACGAGGTGCAGGTTGCGCTCCGCATCGATCGGGTCGGCCAGGTCGTCGGCTTTCCCCAGCTCGGACGCAGGTCGGCACGCGACGGCGAGCACACGCAGACCCTGCTCGGCGAGAGAAGCGAGAGCCTCGACGGCGCCTGCCGCGTCACCACACAGTGGAAGCACCGCATCCGGAGCTCCCTTCACCATCAGTGCCGAAGCGGTCAGCACCGATTCGCGGCGGCGGTCGGGATCGAACGGAAACCGACGCACGATCGTTTCGTGTCCGACAGCGTGCGCACCGGCACCGGTCAGCCGCCGAGCCAAGGCGTCGATCGCCGCCTCCATCGGATCGCCGACAGCGACCCACCGTCCGCTGTCGTCGGCGATCCTGCCGACGCCGGCTGCGAGGGCCATCACAGCCACCTCGGTCGCCGCGCCCACAGCTTCGGCTGAGCCGTCGATGCTTCCGGTGGGCGCATAGCCCTCACCTGCGATCGTCGTCTGTCCGACTGGTGTCCACACCGCCGTCACCGACATCTGGTTCTGGGTAAGCGTTCCCGTCTTGTCGGTGCAGATGAACGTCGTCGAGCCGAGGGTCTCCACAGCTTCCAACCGGCGCACGAGAGCGTTGCGATGGGCCATGCGCTGGGCGCCCATCGCCAGCGAGAGCGTGACGGTCGGCAGCAGACCCTCCGGCACCAGTGCGACAGTGACACCGACCGCGAACAAGAACCCGTCTCGCGCCGGGCTGCCGATCAGCAACGACAACACGAAGAAGGCGACACCGACGGCCACCGCAATCGTGGCGATCACCCGAACGATGCGGTTCAACTCGTGAGCGAGTGGAGTACGCGGTCGCTTCGCGCTCGTCGTCATCTGCGCGATCCCGGCGAGCTGGGTGCGCGCTCCGGTCGCTGTGACGACACCGTCGGCCTCACCCGAGGTCACATAGGTGCCAGCGAACGCCTGTGCATCCCTCCCGAGCACGACCGGGAGGCTCTCCCCGGTGAGCGTGGACGCGTCGACCCGGAAGTCGGCGGCGAAGGCGAGCTGCATGTCGGCGGGCACCCGATCACCGGGCGTCAGCACGACGACGTCGCCGACGACCAACTCGGCTGCATCGATCGACAGCGGATGACCGTCGCGGCGGACGATGACTCCCGCCGGAAGCAGCTGCTGCAGATGTTCGGCTGCCCGCTCGGCGCGCTGTTCCTGGACGAACGCGAACACGCCGTTGACGATGATCACCACGACGATCGCCACCGCCAGCTGCGGCATCCCGGCAATCGCCGCCAGCACAGCGGCGATCCACAGCATCAAGGCGAAGAAGTGGGTGAACTGAGCGAGCAGTTTCTGCCACGTTCGCGGCTTCGCCGGCGGCGGGAGGACGTTGGGCCCCTCGGCCGCCAGCCTCTCCGCAGCCTCAGCCGAGGTCAGCCCGGCACGCGTCGAGCTGTCGACCAGCTCGTTGGTCGTCACAGGGTCATCTCTACTCGCAGTCCCTCGATCGTTCTAGAGGCATTGGGCCTCTCGTCAGCGGGCACGAGTCTCGGTGCGCCAGCCCGGGTCAGTGATCCATGGGGTCGTCGTCGCGGGCGAGTGACGCCAGCACGCCGTGCTTGGCCTCGACGCGCACCTTCTCGGCGATCCGGGGCATCGCCCGCACCGGCACGACCTCCGACTCGTCCTCGTCGTCCATGACCACCGTGTCGGCGATGATCGCGCAGTCCCGGCCACGGGCCTTGGCGATGTACAGCGAGTCGTCGGCAAAGCGCACTGCGTGCTCGAGGCTTGCGCACTCACCCGCCGCGACCACGCCGAAGCTGACGGTGAACCGCGGCAGATCGCTGGTCGACAGGCGAGCGGCGAGCTCCAGGCGAATCCGGTCGATCGCATCTCGCGCCGCCTCGGCGCTGAGGTTCACGAACGCGAAGGCGAACTCCTCACCGCCCCAACGGGCGATCAGATCGCCCTCGCGCAGCGAGGTGCGGGCCACGTCGGCGAACGTCTTCAGGGCACGGTCCCCCGTCTCATGACCGTGAGCATCGTTGACGCGCTTGAAGTGGTCGATGTCCGCCATCACCAGCGCGAAGGGCGTGCCTTGGCGGCGCAAGGAGCGGATTCGAGTCTGGAACGTGCGCCGGTTCATCAGCCCGGTCATCGAATCGGTGGACGCCTGCTCGGAGGTGCGGACCATCGTGCGCAGCATGCCGATGCGGTTGCCGGCCTGCATCGACAACATCGTCAATGCCTCGATCTCGGTGGCATCGGGGACCGAGCCTTCTTGGTCGACGGCGTGGATGACACCCATCGCCCGGCCCATGAAGGTCACCGGCACACACACGGCCGAGCATGGTGTGTCGCCGCGATCACGCAGGTGGGGGCAGGCGTCAACCGCTCTGCTCGATGCAAACGTCACGGCAGCGCCACTGCGCACGGCCACGCACGAGAACGGCGAGGCGACTGGACACCCCGGACCGTCCGGGTTCGGGCCGGCGACGACAGCCTGCTCGAGGTTGGCCTTGCTGTTGTCGGCCAGCAGCAGCTCGGCGGATCGCGCCGGCAGCACCTCGGCGATCGTCAGGCCGATCACGTCGAGCGCCGACGGTTCGTCGTCGGCCATTTCCAGGGCGCGGTGCACCCGTGCCGCCGTCTCTTGCCGGCGGTGGTCGGCCAGCAGCGTCTCTTCGCGCACCCGCAGCTTCTCCAACATGCTGTTGAAGGCGCGGGCCAGGCGTCCGGTCTCGTCGTTGCTGTCGACGTCCGCTGCGGCGTCGAGGTCTCCCTCGGCGGCGCGCTCGGCGGCGAGCTGCACCTTGTGGAGGGGATCGCGGATCAACCGAGTGATGCAGAAGCTGGCCAACCACATCACGACCAACGCGGCGAGGCCAAGAGCGATGCCCAGCGTTCGCGCATTCGTGGATGCGTCGTGGAAGTTGTCGATGGCCTCGACCCGCGACCGCTCGGCACGCTCGGCGAACTGCGACGCGTCTTCGGCCATGAACCCGAAGTCGAGCTTCTCGGCACCGAGCGTCAGGTTGCGGGCCAGCAGGGTCTTCTTCTCCTGCAACGCCGACCAGATCAGCTGATCGGTGACGAGAAACGTCTGGTAGCCAGTCGAGATCTTCTGGATGAGCGCCGCTTCGACCGCGTCGCCGGCCATGCCACGCAACGAGTCGAGTGATGCCTCGAAGTGACTCAACGAGCGGTCGAAGTCAGGACGAGCCTCATGGCCGCCGAGCACGTATGCCTGCTGCGCGGCGCGCATGTCTGCCGCCGCGAACCGAAGCTGCTCGGCTGCCTGGGAGCGGGCATTGGCAATGCCCACTCGCTCATTCGCCGAACCCAGGCGGTCGACCGTCAGCACCAGCCCACCCACCACGAGGGCCAGCAGGATCGTCAGCGAGCCGAAGCCGATCAGCAGCTTGCTGCCGACCGGGAGGTCGACGACGCGCTTGCGCAGGCTGCGGCGATCAGTCGAGGTGCCCATCGACGGTCACCTCCTCGTCGCCGACGGCGACTTGCACGCTGATGTCGCTGTCGCCGCGGACGGCCACGTTGTTCCCGTAGTGGATGTCCGGCCCGCCGATGATCACGTCTTGCATGAGCGTCGGGGCCACCTCGACCCGATCACCGGTGGTGCGATTGAAGACCCGGATCGTCGGCTCGACGTTGGACAGCGGGATGCCTGTCCGGCGATCGTAGATGTGTGCCTCGACGTGGCGAACGCCGAGACCGACCGGCTCACCCGGTCCATCGAGGATCGCCTCGCCCTCGGTGGGGCTCATCGCCTGCATCTCGTCGTCCGTGTACATCGCCTCGGACGGCAGCACGTTGACGACCAGCAGGTAGCTGGGAGTCAAGGCGATCCGCGTCCACCCGGCAACCGCAGCGACGTCGTCGGCGTCGGCGTGGTGGTGTTCCGCGGCGTTGTCACGGATCAGATCACACGAGGTCAGCGAGAGCGCCAGGGTCGCCGCGCCAGCAAGCAGGCGCGCGATCCTCGGGCCATGCCTCCGCGTTGCGCTCGCTGTGGTCTCCGCCATCACTCTTCTCTCCGGTGGGAACGTCGCTCCCCTTGAGTGTTGTGTCGGATATTTCTTGACGAATCTTGAGGC
>DATBKA010000686.1:0-3036 GCA_036556105.1 Ilumatobacteraceae bacterium
GGAACCTGATCCGCTGGTCGAGGTCGGCGGCGTATTGCACGAGCTCGACGGCGCCGTTCTGCGTCGAGCAGTCGTCGACGATGCACCATTCCCAATCCGTCACCGTCTGCGAGCGGACACTGTCGATGCACGCCTTCAGGGCAGCGAGCGGCGGGTTGTAGACGGGGGTGACGATCGAGAAGCGCGGTGGTGCCACGGCGACGCTGTGGTCTCCCGAGGGGCTGGGGGCGGTCTCAGGGCTGATGGCCGACGATGCTAACGAGCAGCTCCGGTGTCAAGGCAGCGGGCGAGGGCGGCGCGGTGGCCAGGCGGGCCGCGATGAGCAGGGATGTTGCCAACTTGGAGGCAGAGGGAGCACAGGTGACCGACACTGAACGCGGCGACGGCCGTTAGGGTGCTTCAAGCTCCCTTCTGGGGTTGCCGATACATCTGCGGGCGCCGGGTCGAGGGAGAGAAAGACGTGAAAAGTCGTTCGCTGGGCATTGCAACCGTGGTCGCAGTCGCGGCCGCCACCGTGTGCTCCACCGTGTTGACGACCTCGATCAGTGCCGCGCACCCGATCCAGAACGCTGGATCGTTCCCGCCGCCACCGGCCTCACTGTCGACAAGCGGCGACTACGCCACCGACGTGCTCGGCGACCCGTGGGACTTCTCCGAGCAAGGCGACGTGCCGCCGTACATGACCCTCGGCACCGAAGCGAGCAACGCGATCTCGTGGGGCGCGAACGGATACCTGAACCTCGACGGCCGCGGTGGCTCGGTGGTCAAGCTCGTCCGCAACTGGGGTGCCACACTGCCGTGGGGCCACGACGGCCTACTGCACCCGGTCGACGCCAACACGTACACCAAGCTCTCCCTGCAGGCGATCTTCTCGACACCACGGCAGGTCGGCGTGCGCTACTGGAACGAGGCCGGCCAGATCGGCGAGGCCTTCCTGCCCATCAATCAAGGCGCGCACGCCGGGGACGGGACGTACGAGATCAACCTCGCCGGAGCACCGCTGTGGTCCGGCAAGATCGTCCGTCTCGATCTCCTCCTCGGCTTCAACCCGTCCGGGGGCTCCGACACGTTCACGATGAACCTCGACTGGGTGCGGCTGCACCGCGCCGACACTCCGACGACACCCCCGCCGAGCGCGCCGACCGTGCAAGTCACCGGGCCCAGTGACGAGGGCGGCGCCGACTACGCGACGGTGGCCGGCAACCCGTGGGACTTCGCCGCCGGCGACGACATGACCGCGACCAACCACATCATCAATGCGTCGTTCGACGGCAACGCCTTCAACGGCGTCACTCACGGCAACGACTCGTGGGTGATGCTGCCCTTGCGCGCTCCGCTCAACACCGACCGCTACCACCGCTTCACCGCGGACGTGTGCTACGGCGGCGGGTTCAGCCTGGAAGACAGCGTCGGTGGCGGCATGAACGCCCGGGTGATCTGGTTCGACGAAGGCGGCCAGGCGTGGGTCGACTCGCAGGACATCGTCATCGAGCCGGGCTGCAACCGGATGACGTTCGACATGGTCACCGATCCGGCCATCGCCGTGAACGACGAGTCAACGGCGCACAAGGCCGGCTGGCGTGGCGTGTCGATCGGTGCCATTCGCTTCGACCTCAACGAGGATCGCGGTGATCGGGCCTTCTCGCTGCGCGACATCCGCCTCGCCGACGACGCCGCGTTCTCCTCGGGCACGTACCCGATCACGTTCAACTCGACGACCGGTGGGTCGGCCGACATCTTCGTGACCACTGATCCGAACAGCTGGAGCGGCACCAAGGTCGGCACGATCGGCGTGTCGCCCGGTGCGAACACGTTCAACTGGGATGGCAGCGGGCTGCCCAACGGCACGTACTGGGTCAACGTCGTCGTCCACAACGGCAACAACGTCGGCTCCGGCAAGTCGACGGGGCCGGTGCGCATCGAGCGTCCCGTCGGTGCCGTCGCCAGCTGCTACGTGCCGCTCAACCCGGCCCGCCTGCTCGACACGCGCACCGGTCAAGGTGGCAACAACGCCGCCCTCACCACTCAGAAGTTCACGGAGCTGATGGTCGCCGGGTACGGCGGTGTGCCGCCCACCGGCGCGACCGCCGCGGTGCTCAACGTCACCGTCGACAAGCCGAGCGCGCAGGGCTACATCACCGCCTGGCCATCGGGTGAAGACCAGCCGCTGGTGTCGAACCTCAACTTCGTGCCGGGGCAAACGGTGCCGAACCTCGTGACCGTCAAGATCGGCGCCAATGGCAGGGTCAACCTGCTCAACTCGCAAGGCAACACAAACGTCGTCGCAGACGTCGTCGGCTACTACACCGCGGCCACGGGTGGCTGCACGGGCAGGTTCACGGCGGTGACGCCGGGCCGAGTGCTCGACACCCGTGACGGCACCGGCCGGGGCGGCGCAATCGGCCCGGTCGGGCCGAACCAGTCGATCGACGTGCAGGTGACCAACCTCAAGGGTGTGCCGGCCAGCGGTGTGAGCGGCGTCGCCCTGAACGTCACCGCCGATTCGCCGACCGCGGAGGGGTATCTCACGGTGTGGCCGACCGGCGAGGGGCGGCCGGGGGCGTCGAGCCACAACTTCGTTCCGGGACTGACCGTTGCCAACCTCGTGCTCGCCAAGGTCGGCAGCGGTGGGCGCGTCAGCATCTTCAACTCCGCCGGCACGACGCACGTGATCGCCGACGTGATCGGCTACTTCTCCAGTTCGGGAGGCGCGCTGATCCCCGTCAGCCCGCAGCGCGTCGCCGACAGCCGCTACGGGATCGGTCGCGGCGTCACCGGCGCGCTCGGCCCGCGGAGCCAGGCCGATGTCGACATCGGCGGCGTCGCCCCGGTGCCGTCCAACGCGACCGCCGTGATCGCCAACGTCACCTCGGTCGACTCCTCGGCGCCCTCGTTCATCACTGTCTGGCCGACCGGCTCGGCGCAGCCGACGGCATCGACGGTCAACCCGCGCCCAGGGCTACCCGTGCCGAACCTCGCCTACCTCAAGCTCGGCACCGGCGGTCAACTGTCGGTCTACAACGACTCCGGCGTCAC
>DATBKA010000687.1:0-7746 GCA_036556105.1 Ilumatobacteraceae bacterium
CGAGGTGGCGGAGGTCGTCGCCGACGCCTCCAAGTTCTGCCGGCGCATCGCCAATCGCCTGGACGCCGACGCCATCGAGGCGGACATCAGCGGCGACGTCGACACCGCCATCGGCACCCTGACCGCGATCGCCGGCTTGGCGCTCGACTGAGGGAGGCACTCGCGTGGCGATGACTATGGTTCGGCCAGTGAAAGCCGTGTCGCCGACCGGTCCCACCGATGAGAGCCTCGTCGCCAGAATTGCCGTCGGTGACGAGCGCGCCCTGCAGATCGTCTACGGACGGTACTCACCGATGGTCTACGGATTGGCGCGACGCGTCACCGCGTCGACTGCCCACGCCGAGGAGATCACCCAAGAGGTGTTCGTCTACCTCTGGCAGAACCCCGATCGCTTCGACGCCGAGCGCGGCACGTTGCGGGCCTTCCTCGGTGCGCTGGCGCATCGCCGAAGCGTCGACGAAGTGCGTCGCAACACCCGACGGGCGGCGCGCGAGGAGCGCGTCGGCGGCGACGTCACCAACCTCGACTCGTTCCAGGTCGGCGACGAGATCGAACGTTCGCAAACGGCGGAGCGCGTGCGCGCCGCCGTCGCGTCGCTGCCCGAGCAACAGCGCGAGGCCGTGCTGCTGGCGTACTTCGGCGGCCTCACGTTCCGGCAAGTCGCCGAGCATCTGGCCATCCCCGAGGGAACCGCCAAGTCACGCTTGCGTCTCGGGCTCGGCAAGCTGGCCGTGCTCCTCGAAGGCTTGACGTGAACAACGACGACGAGGTCTTCGCGCTGCTGGCCAGCGCGGCCGCCGTCGTCCCGCCCGACTCACTCCGCGCCAAGGTGCTCGATGCGGCCGCCGACGTCCGCCGCGCCGGCGAGGCGATCGAATCGCTGGGCGGCGGGCAGAGCGCACATGCCGCCGACGCCTACGTGCGAACGGTCGCCGAGTTCTCGGCACTGCTCGATGCTGCGCGAGGCGACGAGATCATCGAGCCGTACGGGTGGACAGCGGTTCAGCTCGTCGGGCACCTGCTCGACGTGGACCGGTACTTCGGCCGCCAGCTCCGGCTGTGGGAGCACGCCATCGACGAGTCCCTGGAGGACGATCACCTGGCGATGACACAGGCGGCCGTGCAGGCTGCTGCCGGCGCGGACTATGCCGAGCTCGTCACTCGCTGGCGAGCGGTTGCTGACCAGCTGGGCGCGCACATCGGCTCACTCGATGCCGAACAGCTGCGTGACCGGATCAAGTTCCACCTGCTCGACACACGACTGTCGACGGTGCTCGTCGTGCGTGTGTTCGAGGTGTGGACGCACATCGAAGACCTGTCCAGGGCATTGCGTCGCCCACCGCCGGGACTCGACGCGGCGCGACTGCACTTGATGACCGCGACCGCCGTCGCGGCGATCCCGCTCGGCATGCTCCTCGCCGCGATCGATGCCGGCCAACAGACAGCGCGTCTCGTGCTGACCGGCCCCGGCGGAGGGGTGTGGACCCAGCCGCTGCGGCTCGGATCCCAAGCAACGGACCCCGCCGTCACGATCGTGGCCGACGCACTCGAGTTCTGCCGTCTCGCCGCGCAACGGACACGGCCCGACGAGCTCGATGCGGAGGTCGAAGGATCGATCGACCTCGCCATCGACGTGCTCCGCGGCGCGTCAGTGTTCGCTGCTTGACAGCTCCAGCTCGCCCGGCGGTGGAGCGTCGCCGACGAGGTGCAGCACTTGGACGGCGCGGGTCATGGCCACGTAGAGCAGGCGCGCACCGAGCGCCGAGCCATCGAAGATCTGGTGTGCGTTGACGACGACGACGCCGTCGAACTCGAGACCCTTGACCGCTTCCGGGGTGAACACGGGCACGTCGTCGTGACCGAGGTCGTGCACGTGACCGACGAGGGCAAGACCTCGATCGGCGAACGCGGCGCCAATCGCCTCGTGCAGTGCCGCCGGTGCCACCACGCCCGTGTTGTGGTGGCGATGACGAACGGCGACCACCTCCGCCGCGACTGCACCGGCCAAGGCTCCGACCGGCACGACGCGCACCACCGGCGCGGTGCCTTCGACGCGCACGCTGCGACTCGGCTCGCTGGCGACTTGGGTGTACGGCAGCAACCGGTTGGCGGCGTCGAGGATCGGCCCGGGGACGCGGTAGCCGATCGTCAGCACGGCGATCTCCGTCGCCGGGGCGCGGATGTGCCCGAGAGCGACCTTCCAGTCCTCCTGTCCGGCGGGCGTGGTCGATTGGGCAAGGTCGCCGAGGATCGTCATCGAGCCCTGCGGGCTGCGCCGGCCGATGACGCGCAGCGACACCGCCGAGTGGTCCTGAGCCTCGTCGACGACCACGTGGCCGAACGTGAACGGGGTGCCGTTGAGCATCGAGTTGGCTTCGTCGACCAGGAACTGGTCGGCGGCGGTCCAGCGGCGGCGCTTGCCGGCCTGCCCGGGCAACAGCTTGTCGACCAACCGGATCGGTTGCTGCGTCGGCCACGCCTTGGCAACCGCGGCGCGCAGCTCGGGCGACCGCTCCCACACGTCGTCACGATCGGTCCGCCGCAACAGCTCGCGCTGCACGAGACCCTTCAGCCCGTCGCGACGCTTGTTGACCGGCGTGACACCCTCGAGCGCTTCGTCGACCCACGCCGACAGCTCCTTGGCAGTGACCACCAACGTGCGTGCCCCGATCGGCAGACGCAGATCGTCGGCAGGGTGGATGACATGGGCGACGCTGGCCGCGGCCAACCGGTCGAGCATCTCCGGCGCGCCCTTCCAGCGGCGCGCCGCGTCGTCGTCGATCCCGGTGATCTCGACCTTGGGCACGCAGATGTCGAGCGCCGTGCGCTGCTGCACCAGGCGCTCGCCCAGTGACGGCAGCACATTGGCGATGTAGTCCAGGAACACCGAGTTCGGACCGACGACGAGCACACCGCTTCGCGAGAGGCGGCGACGATGCTCGAAGAGCAGGAACGCGGCGCGGTGCAGACCGACCGCCGTCTTCCCGGTACCGGGCCCGCCTTGCACGACGAGGCACTGGTCGAGCGGAGCGCGGATGACGATGTCCTGCTCCGCCTGGATCGTCGCCACGATCTCGCGCATCGCTCCCGTGCGCGCTGCGCCGATCTCGGCCAGCACTGGATCGGGAACGCCGGTCGCCGTCAGTGAGTCGGGGTCGTCCAGCTGCTCGTCGAGGTAGGCGGCGATGTCTCCCTCGACCATCGTGAACCGGCGCCGGTGGCTGAGACCCAACGGGTCGACGCCGGTGGCCCGGTAGAACGGCGCAGCGATCGGCGCTCGCCAGTCGACGACCACCGGATCGTGATGTTGGTCCTCGATGTGGCGACGACCGATATACCAGCGCTCACGATGCTCGTCGGTGATTCGACCGAAGAAGTCTCCGGCGCCGGGACTGTGCAGGTCTTCCAGCGCTTCGGCGACCGTCACCTCGACGTATTCGGACGTGATCTCGTCGGCCGAGGCGGATGGATCGACGGCCCGAAACCGCTCGATCATCGAGTCCCGGCAACGGCGGGCGAAGGAAAGGTGACTGCGCTCGGCCGCGAGGTCGGGAAACAGGTCTGCGTCCACGGGGTCGATCACGCTACCGGACGGCGACGCACTGGCGGGCGCCGATTGCGATCCAGCCACTACGCTGCCCTCCATGGAGACCGAAAACGTCGTCGTCGAGCAGGCCGCCGACGAGGCTGCCGTCGAGGAAGAACTGTTGATCGAGGAGATCTCGATCGATGGCATGTGCGGGGTGTACTGAGGCTTGTCGTTGCTCGATCTGCCGTTGGAGCTCGATCCGCAGGTCGTGATCCGGCCCGAGCCGTTCGGCGCGCTCGCCTATCACTACGGCACCCGGCGACTGGTGTTCATGAAGCACCGCGATGTGGTGGCCGTCGCCCACGCCCTCGACCAGCACCCCTCGCTCGGCGCGGCGCTGCAGGCATGCAACATCGCCGAGTCGCGGTGGCCGTCGTTCACGAAGGCGTTCGCGTCGTTGAGCGAGTCCGAGATCGTCCGTGAGCGCCACCTCGCTCGTTGAGCAGCTGAAGGGCGGCCTCGACGCCCCGATCTGCCTCACGTGGGAGCTCACCTACGCGTGCAACCTGCAATGCGTGCACTGCCTGTCGTCGAGCGGCCGACGCGATCCGCGCGAGTTGACCACCGACGAGGCGAAGCGGGTGCTCGACGAGCTGCGCGACCTCCAGGTGTTCTACATCAACATCGGCGGCGGCGAGCCAATGGTGCGCGGCGACTTCTTCGAGCTCGTCGACTACGCCATCGACCCGCCGCACGGCAACGGGATCGGCGTCAAGTTCTCCACGAACGGCACGTACATCGACGCCGCCAAGGCGCGCCGGCTGGCGGCCATGGACTACCTCGACATCCAGATCAGCATCGACGGCGCCGACGCGACGACCAATGATGCCGTCCGCGGCGCCGGCTCGTACGCCGCGGCGCGGCGGGCGATGGATCACCTCGCTGCCGCCGGGTTCGGGCCGTTCAAGATCAGCGTCGTCGTCACTCGCCACAACGTCGACCAGCTCGACGACTTCAAGCAACTCGCCGACTCGTACGGCGCGCAACTGCGCATCACCCGGCTGCGACCGAGCGGTCGCGGCGCCGACACGTGGCACGCACTGCATCCGACCAACGACCAACAGCGCCAGATCTACCACTGGTTGCTGGCCCATGGCGACAACGTGCTGACGGGCGACTCGTTCTTCCACCTCAACGCCCTCGGCGAGTCGCTGCCCGGGCTCAACCTCTGCGGCGCCGGGCGAGTCGTCTGCCTGATCGACCCGGTCGGCGACGTCTACGCCTGCCCGTTCGTGATCCACGACGAGTTCCGCGCCGGGTCCGTCCGCGACTCCGGCGGCTTCACCAAGGTGTGGCGGCACAGCGACCTGTTCACCGAACTGCGCCAGCCGCAGTCGGCGGGCGCGTGCGCGAGCTGCGACAGCTACGACGTCTGCCAAGGGGGCTGCATGGCCGCCAAGTTCTTCACCGGGTTGCCGCTCGACGGCCCCGACCCGGAGTGTGTCGGCGGTGCCGCCGACGAGCTGCTTCGCTCGGTGCCGGTCACCCTGCTGCCGCGTCCGTCCGCAGACCACTCGCGCCGAGTCTTGTCGCTCTCGACTCGCTGACGTCGCTCCCGCCGACGACGTCGAGGCTGCCGTAAGGTGGACGGCATCGTCGTCGCCCTTCTGCTGGTTCCCGTTGCCTACCTTCTCGGCACGTTTCCGAGCGCGGTGATGGTCGCTCGATCGCGCGGCGTCGACATCTTTGCCGCCGGCTCGGGGAACCCTGGCGCCTCGAACGTCGGCCGCGTCCTCGGCGCCAAATGGGGTGCGCTCGTCTTTCTGCTCGACGCCCTGAAAGGGACCATCCCGGCGTTGGTCGGTCTCGCCATCGACACTCGGCCCGGCGCGTATCTGCTCATCACCGCGGCCGTGCTCGGACACATGTATCCCGTGACGCGCCGCTTCCGCGGCGGCAAGGGCGTGGCGACGATGGGTGGGGCGATGTTGACCCTGCACCCGTTGATTTCGTTGTGCCTCCTGGCGACGTGGATCCTCGTCCGCAAGGCGACGGGAACGGCATCCCTCGCATCGCTGCTGATCACCATCGGGCTTCCGATCGGGATCGCCATCGCCGGGGCGCCGGGCTGGGAAATCGTGTACGTCGTCGCGCTCTGCGCGCTCGTGCTCGTCCGGCACATCGACAACATCCGTCGCCTGCTCGGTCGGCGCGAGCTGTCCGCTCATCACGCGGGCACGTGATGGAACTGTTGAACCAGCTGCCGGTCGGCAGCGTCAGATCTCCGAACCGCGTCATGTTCGGTCCACACGTGACCAACCTCGGCGACGACGAACGCCGCTTCACGGCTCGGCACACCGCCTACTACGCCAGGCGCGCGGCAGGCGGGTGCGGACTGATCGTCACGGAAGGTGCCAGCGTTCACGACAGCGACTGGCCCTACGAGCGGGCACCGCTCGCCGAGCGATGCGCCGCGGGCTGGCAGTCGATCGCCACCGCCTGTCACGACCTCGGCGCGTTGGTGATCGCCTCCCTCGACCACGCCGGCGGTCAAGGCAGCAGTGCCTACTGCCAGCTTCCGTTGTGGGCGCCGTCGCGGGTGCCGGAGGTCAACAGTCGCGAGACGCCGAAGTGGATGGAGGAGGCCGACATCGCCGTCGTGCAGGCCGGGTTCGTGGCGGCCACGCATGCTGCTGTCGCCGCAGGGTGCGACGGAGTCGAGATCAATGCCGGCCAGCACAGCCTCCTCCGCCAGTTCCTGTCCGGGTTGACGAACCATCGCGACGACCAGTGGGGACACGACCGGTTGCTCTTCGCCCGCCGCGTGATCCACGCGCTGCGTCCGCACACCCCCGTGCTCGGCCTGCGCCTGTGCTGCGATGAGCTGGCTCCGTGGGCTGGGATCACCGCCGAGATGGCACCGAGCATCGCCGCCGCGTTGGTCGAGGCCGGCGTCGACTACCTCGTCGTCGTGCGCGGTTCGATCTACTCCGCAGAGAAGACGCGGCCCGACTTCCACGAACCACCCGGCTTCAACATCGACCTCTGCCGCACGGTCAAGTCGGCGGTTGCGAACACGCCCGTCTTCCTCCAGGGCTCCGTGGTCGACTGGCGTCAGGCCGAGTGGGCACTGGGCGACGGTCTGTGCGACGGCGTGGAGATGACTCGGGCCCAGATCGCCGATCCCGACGTGGTCGCCAAGCTGCGCGCCGCGCAGCCGGAACGCATCCGACCGTGCATCCGCTGCAACCAACGGTGCCAGGTGCGCGACGCCCGCAACCCGGTCGTGAGCTGTGTCGGCGAGCCGTCGGCCGGGCACGAGACCGACGATCCCGATTGGTCTGTGCCGGCACCGCGGTCGCGCCGCGTCGTGGTGGTCGGTGGCGGTGTCGCCGGGCTGGAGACTGCTCGCGTCGCCGCGATCCGCGGCCATCGAGTCGAGGTCGTCGAGCGCGACTCGCAGGTCGGCGGAGTCGCCGCCATCGCCGGTCCCGGTGCGCCGCTCGTCGCCTGGCTGCAGTCGGAGTGCGATCGCCTGGGCGTCACCGTGTCCGTCGGCGCGGCGTCGATCCCCGACGGCGATGTCGTCGTCCAGTGCACGGGCTCTCAGCCCGGTCGCCGTGAGTACGTGATCGATGACCCGTCGATGGTGATCGACATCCTCGCCGTCCATCGCGGTACGCCGCTGCCCGACGGAGTGATCGCCCTGTTCGATCCGATCGGTGGGCCGATCGCCGTCGCCCTCGCCGAGGCGCTGGGAGACCGGGCGATCCTGCTCACCCAGGATCAGATCGCCGGCAACGAACTGTCTCCCACCGGCGACCTCGCCCCCGCCAACGTTCGCCTGGCCCAGCGCGGCGTCACGATCGAACGACGCACGGTCCTGCACGCCGTGCGACGCGGTGAAATCGAGGTCGAGGATCGCTTCACCGGCGTGCGCCGCACGATCCGCTGCGCGGCGCTCGTCGATTGCGGCTTCCGCCTTCCGACCGATCCCGTGCCGGGCGCGCACCTCCAGGCCGGTGACTGCGTCGCCCCGCGAACGATCTACGAGGCGGTGCTCGAAGGCCGGCGTGCCGCGCTGGCCATCGACAGCGTTCCGTGACGGGCGCAAATTCAGGGTGGGATCACGGCGCCCGATGACCAGACTGGACGCCATGGGGGACCTGGTACTCGAAGCGCGAGCACTGCGCAAGACGTTCAAGAACGTCGAGGCG